>JAWVYT010000121.1:0-6732 GCA_033722595.1 Longimicrobiales bacterium | reverse complement strand
GGGTGCGTCACCGCCGCACGCCACGAAGGCCGTGGCCAGGAGAGCTGCGAGAGGGATCCGAGTCTGTTTCATGGGCCGGGCCGTTCGAGGGTCGCATCCGGGTCCGGTTCTGGGATGCGACAGCGGACCCCGATGGTTGCCCGCGAGGGGACGACCCCTTCTATCCCTCCGGCTCGCGGATCCTGAACTGGAGCCCGAGTCCGAGCCCCACCAGCGGATCGTTCTCCCCGAAGTAGACCTGGAGCTCCGGGAGCAGTCGGACCCGGTCGCCGATGGACGTGCCGGCCACGATCCCCCAGAGCCGCTCGGCGACGAACAGGTCGCCCGTGGTGCCGGCGCTGACGATGATCCCTCGACCGGCGACCCACAGCCGGTCGGTGCCCACGGCCAGCGAGGGGTAGAGGGCCGAGAAGGAGAAGGTGTCCGTTTCGTTGCCCGGGTCCCACGAGACGTAGGAACCGCCGAGCCCTGCGGTGACGGGGACCGGGGCGTCGGTGATCTGCCAGCGGAGGTCCGCGTAGGTGGTCCCGAACGGCGGGATACCAGCGAACTTCACGCCCAGGTCCAGGTTGGCCCCGAGGCCGTACCGGACCCCGAGCTCGGGCCACGGGCCTCCGGTCTGGCCGTCCCCGGCCGTGTCACCGGGCAGGGAGTAGAAGGACGCGGCGACCCCACCGGTGAGCTCGCCCTGCTCGAGCGTTTCGGGGCCCTGGAAGATGCTGAAGGAGACGCACCCCGCGACGAAGGGCGCGATGAGAAGGAGCGGCAGCGAGCGGATGAGACGCACGAAAGCCTCCTCACGTCGGGTGATCGATCCGGGACACCGGGGAACGTAAGGAGGCCCGTGGCACGGCGCACGTGGGGCGCATGGATCCGTCAGTGCATGTCGGCCTGGGTCCCCGACCCCTTCTCCGCTTCCGCTAGCAGCACGGTCTCAGGGAAGGTCAGGTTGCCGCCCTCCTCGAGCACGGCGCCCCGGAGCGCGTGGGCCAGCACCTCGCCCAGCTGTTCGGCCAGGTGGAACTCGATGGCCGAGCGCGCCTCCTCCGGGAGGTCGTCCAGGTCCGCCTCGTTCTCCTTCGGCAGGATCACCTCGCGGATGCCCGCGCGATACGCACCGAGCACCTTCTCCTTCACGCCACCGATGGGCAGGACCCGACCGGTGAGCGTGATCTCGCCGGACATGGCCACGTCGTTGCGAACGGGCCGGTTCGACAGCACACTGACCACCGCCGTGGCCATGGCCACGCCCGCCGAGGGTCCGTCCTTCGGGACCGCACCGGCCGGGACGTGGATGTGCAGCTCCAGGTCGGTGAGCCGGTCCTCCGGGATCCCGAGCTGCGTGTTGTGGGTCTTGGCGTAGGTCAGCGCGGCCCGGGCCGACTCCTTCATCACATCCCCGAGCTGGCCGGTGAGGATCAGGTTGTCCTTCCCGTCGAACACGCTGCCCTCCACGAACATGATGTCGCCGCCCATGGGCGTGTAGTACATGCCCGTGGCCACGCCGATGGTGTCCTCCTTCGCCTTCTGCTCCGGATGGACCCTGGGCCGGCCGAGGAGCGGCTGGACGCCGTCCTCCGCGATGGCGATCCGGTCGTCGGTCCCTGCAGCGATCTTGCGGGCGGCCTTCCGCGCCAGCTTGCCGAGCTCCCGCTCGAGCTGGCGGACGCCGGCCTCTCGGGTGTACTCGCTGATGACCCGGTGGATCGCGTCGTCCTCGAACTCGATCTGCTCCTCCTTCAGCCCGTTCTCCTCGAGCTGTCGAGGCAGCAGGTACCGCTTCGCGATCTCCAGCTTCTCCTGCTCTGTGTAGCCGCTGAACTCCACGGTCTCCATCCGGTCCAGGAGCGGCGCCGGGATCCGGTCGCGGTAGTTCGCGGTGGCGATGAACAGCACCTCGCTCAAATCGAACGGCATCCCGAGGTAATGGTCGGTGAAGGAGTCGTTCTGGGCCGGGTCCAGCACCTCGAGCAGCGCCGCCGACGGGTCGCCCTGCATGGACGTGCCCAGCTTGTCGACCTCGTCCAGCAGGAAGACCGGGTTCTTCGTGCCCGCCTGCTTCAGCCCCTGGATGATCCGGCCGGGCATCGCGCCCACGTACGTCCGCCGGTGACCGCGGATGTCCGCCTCGTCCCGGGCCCCACCCAGCGAGATGCGGACGTACTCCCGGTCCAGCGAGCGGGCGATGGACTTCGCGATCGACGTCTTCCCGACACCCGGTGGCCCCACGAACAGCAGGATGGGACCCTTGCCGACTGCCCGAGCGCGGGCGGGATCGCCCTCCCTCCTCGACGATGGCGATGGCCCTTCCTCCGCCTCGTCCTCCGGCTCCTGCTCCGGCTCCATCTCGGGCTCCGTGCCCGACTCGGATACCAGGTCGAAGCCTTCGGACTGCAGCGTCGCGCCGGCCAGCACGCGGTCGGTGGGGGGCGCGGGCTCGTCGATCGCGGCCTCGGGCTCCCCGACGGACTCGGCTTCGACGGCCGCGGCCTCCTCCTCCGCCCGCTCCATCTGAAGCTTGCGGACGGCGAGGAACTCGAGGATCCGGTCCTTCACGTCCTCCAGACCGTAATGGTCCTCCTCGAGGATCGACTCGGACCGCTCCATGTCGATCTCGTCGGGCGTCCGGCTGTTCCACGGCAGCTCGATGACCCAATCGAGGAACGTGCGGATCACCTGGTACTCGGCCGACTGTGGGTGCGTGCGACGGAGACGGTTCAGCTCCCGCTCCGCCTCCTCGTGCGCGGCCTCCGGCAGGTCGAGAGCCTCGATCTTCTCCCGCAGCTCCTCGACCTCGTTCTCCGCGTCCTCCTCGCCCAGCTCCTTCTGGATCGCCTTCATCTGTTCGCGAAGCACCATCTCACGCTGCTTCTGGCCCAGCTCCTCCTGGACCTTCTGCTGGATCTCCTGCTGCGCTTCCAGCCGGACCAGGTCACGCTCCACGTACAGGAGGACCTGGCGCATGCGGCTCTCGACAGGGAGCATCTCCAGCAGCTCCTGCTTCTCCGTCGCGTTCTGCTCGAGATAGAAGGCCACCATGTCGGCGAACCGGCCGGGCTCCTCGATGCCCTCGACCAGCTGCTCCAGCGCTTCGTCGGGGATGCCCCGCAGCCGGCCGAGCTCCACGGAGCGGTCCCGAAGCTCCCGGTCCAGCGCCTTGTACGCCGGATCGTCCTCGTTCCATACCGGCTGCTCCTCGACGATGCTGACCACCGCCTCCAGCGCGCGCTCGCCGGTCTCCGAAATCTCCAGCGCTCGGGCCCGGTCCTCCCCCTGGATCAGGAGCTGGAGCCCGCCCCGGACCCGGTGGGCCTGAGCGATGCGCACCACGACGCCCATTTCGTACAGTACGTCTGGCGTGGCCTCGTCCACGTTTTCCCGCTGGCAGACGGCGAACATCTGGCGGTCGCCGTCCAGTGCTTCCTGGATCGCTTCCACCGTGCCCGGCCGGCCCGCGCTGATCGGGACCGCCACGCCCGGGAAGACCACGGTCTCCCGGAGCGGCAGCACGGGCAGTCTGATTCGATCACCCATGTATGTATCCACCCTTCTCCATGCCTCGATTTCGGAGGCCCCGCAGCTCGCAGCGCCACGGGGTCCCGTATTGAAAACGCGTCGGACCCTGCCGTTCGGACCCGAACACGTGGACCGAGCATATACAACAGCAGTATGCTTGCCAGACCGGCCCGGGGAGCGCGTTCTTCCCGGAATGGCGGGAAAAGGTCACTGTGGGCGTGCGTTCGAGCGCACCGACGTCGCCGGCTCCGGCCGCGCCGGAATGGCGCGAGCCGCCCGTTCGCTGTCGTTATGACAGGGAGACGGACATATTCGCCAGGGAGGCCAGGATGAGAAGGAACGACGCAGGAGGGACCCGGTGTCCAGAGCGTTCGTGAACGAGGACGCGGCGGAGCCGCCGCGGCGATTCGCGCTGCCCCCGGTGGATGACCCCGGCTACGATGCGGCCGCCGCTTTCGCCCTGCTGGAGGGCGCACGTGAGGGCGATACCAGGAGCGCCGAGGAGGCGACGGGCTACCGTTGGGGTGCCGAGCAGCTACGCCCCCACGTCGAGCGGATGCTCGAGCAGGAGCGTGAGCGTCCGCCGGTGGATCGGGACGACCGGCTGATCACGGTGGCCCGCCGGTTCCTGAGGGCGTCGGACTCGGACGGATGACCGCTGAGACGGGAGCCCGTACGAAACGATTGGGTGTGCTCGCGCTGGTGGCGCTTCTGGGCGCGGTCGCGGCCGCGTCCGACACCGGGACGGCAGCGGGCGCGGAGGGCGAGCGCGCGACGGTCGTCCTCCTCCACGGCCTGGGCCGCAGCGAGCGCTCGATGGCCCGACTGGCGGGCGTGCTGGAGGCCGAGGGGTTCCGGGCCGTCAACCTCGGGTACCCGTCCCGGGCCCACACCATTCGCACGCTGGCCGACACGCTGGCGGTGGAGCTCGATGCGTGCTGCGCGGATGCGGATACGCTCCACTTCGTGACCCATTCGCTGGGCGGGATCCTGGTCCGGATCTGGGAGCACGAGTACGAGCCGGAGAACCTGGGACGGGTCGTGATGCTCAGCCCGCCGAACCAGGGCAGCGATGTCGCGGAGAGACTGCCGGACCGGCTGCTCGAGCTCGTCATGGGGCCGGCTTCGGTGCAGCTGGGAACGGACTCGGCCAGCGTCCCGCTGCGGCTCCCGCCTGCGGACTTCGAGCTCGGGATCATTACCGGCGACGCATCGCTCAACCCCCTGTTCTCGTCCTGGCTGCCGGGCGATGACGACGGCCTGGTCGCCGTTGAGTCCGCCTGGGTGGAGGGGGCCGATGATTTCCTGGTCGTGCCGTACACCCACACGTTCATCATGTACCGGGAGCGGGTCATGGAAGAGGTGGTGGCGTTCCTCCGGAACGGGCGGTTCTCCACCGCCCACGAGCAGTGAGCGGGGACGGGATGGGATCGCCTGCCCGGGCGGAGGAGTGGACGCGGCGTGCGTTCTGGATCCTGCTGATCGCCAGCTGGGTCGTGGCGGTCTGGTACATGTGGGACGCCATGACCACCATCCCGTCGGCGGAGCGGCTTCAGGAGAGCCGGATGGCGGAGATCCCGGGACCGCGACGGTTCTTCGCGGCGATGGCGTTCAGCGGGATGGAGCTGGCGGTCGTGCTTGCCGCGCTCTGGCCGTGGCGGCCGGCATACTACGCGAGCCGGCTGGCGGTCACGGCCCTCGGCGTCCTGACGTGGTTCATCATGACGACGCCGATGGATCTGAGCCGGATGGATTGGGTTCACCGCCGGTGGCTTGCGTTCCTGGCCCTGGCCCAGGTGGCGGCGCTGGTGACGGTCCTGGTCTACCGCGGGATCCGCGCGGTGATCCGGGGCCGGCCGCTGTAGCGAACGGGTCCACCGTCCCTTCAATTCGAGCCGGCCGCGTCCTATGTTGAGCGTTCTTGTGCGACCAGGATGAACGACCGAACGAGGTGGATAGAATGGCGAAGAAGGGGACCATTGGCATACTGACGGGCGGCGGTGATGTCCCGGGGCTGAACCCGGCGATCCGCGCGATCACGATCCGCGCTTCCCGGGAGGGGTACCGGGTGCTGGGGATCCGCCGGGGCTGGGCGGGTCTGGTGGACCTGGTGCCCGAGCAGGACGCCGGCAACGCGAGCTGCATCACCGAGCTGACCGAGCCCGTGGTGAACCGGGCGGCCCGGACGGGCGGCACGTTCCTGCACACGTCGCGGACCCGACCGAGCCACCTGCCCCAGCCGGTGGTCCCGGCGCACCTTCGGGACACGTACACGGACGAGATCAACGATGTGACGCCCGAGGTCCTGGAGAACCTGGACTTCCTGGGCGTGGACACCCTGATCGCCATCGGGGGTGACGACACGCTCAGCTACGCGCACCGGCTCCATACAGAGGGCGTCAACGTGGTCGCGATCCCCAAGACCATGGACAACGACGTGCCGGGCACCGACTACTGCATCGGGTTCAGCACGTGCGTGACGCGGACCATCGAGCTGACCCACCGCCTCCGGACGTCCGCCGGGTCCCACGAGCGGTTCCTGGTCATCGAGGTCTTCGGGCGCTACGCCGGGTACACGGCGCTGCTGCCCACCATGGCGGGCGCCGCGGACCGGTGCGTGATCCCGGAGCACCCGTTCGACATCGATCAGCTCACGGAGCTGATGGTGTACGACCGGAACCGGAACCCGTCCAACTACTCCGTCGTGCTCGTCTCCGAGGGCGCCCAGTTCGCCGAGGAAGAAGCGATGGAGTTCCAGGACCACGAGACGGATCAGTACGGCCACAAGAAGCTGGGCGGGATCGGGGACCGGGTCTCCGAGGCACTGAAGGAGCGATCGGCGCAGCACAACCACGGCCAGCGGATCAACACGGTCAGCCAGCGGCTCGGGTATCTGGTCCGCAGCGGCGATCCCGACGCCATCGATTCCATCGTCCCGATGGCGTTCGGCAACCTGGCGTTGGACCTGGTCCTCGCCGGCGAGTCGGGCCGGCTGGTCAGCGTGCACAATGGGGCCTACGACAACGTCCCCATCGACGTGGTGGTGGGGAAGAGCAAGGTCGTGGACGTGGACAAGCACTACAACACCGAGCGGCTGCGGCCCCTGTACCACACGTTCAACCGTCAGCCGCTCTTCATCATGACCAGCGACCTGTAGGGCGGCCGGGGACCTTCACCGGAAAGTCGGGCGCCTTGTTGACCGATCGGGTCGGGCGC
>JAWVYT010000120.1:0-6775 GCA_033722595.1 Longimicrobiales bacterium | reverse complement strand
CTCGGCCTGGGCGCGCGCCCCCTGGCCGTCGGCCTCACCGCGGCTCTGACCGTGGGCGGCGTGAGCATCGTCCTCATCGAGCTCCTCGGTATCGTGCATGTACTCTGACCGACTCGCCCTGAAGGAGGCCGCCCCCGACGCCGTCGCGCGGACCCCGCGGCCCGGCCGGGGGACCCAGACGCTGGCGGGGACGATCCTGCTGGCGCTGGCGGCCTCCACGCTCTCCGCGTGCACCCCGTCGCCGGACGGGGACGCAGCCCAAGCTGGGGGCCCGGAGAACTTCCTCTGGGTCTTCGGTCGCCTGTACCGGGACACGGTGACCTACCGGAACCTTCTGGCCTTCGCCGACCGACACGACCTGTCGATCGTCCTGGCACCGGCCAGCGTGTCCCAGGGGTCGGAGGCGCGGGCCGGGATCGCCCACGCCCTGGAGGCGGCGAGAGCGCGGGGGCGTCCGGTCCTGTTCAACACGGGGGTGTTCCGGGAGCAGGACGGCTGGCCCACCGGCGATGTCATCCTGTCCGACCCGGAGTGGCGTGCCGCCTATCGGGATTCCATCCGGAGCATCGCCGGGGTCTACCTCAGTCGGTACCCGGGCGGGCGGGTGATCGCCGGGCACGAGGACCCGCTGTTCAGCAACTGGCCACACCGCGACGCGGACAACTATCGCCGTCACGGCGCCGCGATGTTCCAGCTGCAGCGGAGCGCCATCCGGGAGGTGGACCCGAGCGCCCGGGTCGGGATCTTCGTGCTGCCGTCCTACGTGCTGGAGATGTACGAGGCGTTCATGCCGATGCTCCGGGAAGCCGGGGCGCTCCCGGACTTCAGCCTCGTCGACAAGTACCGGGGCTACTCGGACGCCCGCGTGGGCATCGACAGTACGAATGCGGCCACCGTCCACCTGCTGCGACAAGCGCGCCGGTTGACGGACGGCCGACCCGTCTACTACCTCGGTCAGGACCACACCATCAACACGGGGTATACACCGAGTCGGCGCGCCATCCGGGACAACATCGAGGCGGCGCTGGCGGCGGGAGTGGAGGGCATCGGGTGGTATATTCGGACGCGATACGTCCCGACGGAGGACGTGAGCACGCTGGACGGCGCAGTGGAGCCGTTCCAGCCGCTGACCGGTGACGTGGACACGGAGAGCTACAGCACCTTCACGGGCGACCGGGACCGGTTCATGTTCGCCTATCTGGCCACCTTCGAGGAGCAGGGGACCCTTGCGCCTGAGGACCGGTTCGATCTCTGGATCCACGGCGCGGACCTCGATCTCCACGAGGCCCGCGTCTCGGTCCGGGACACCACCGGTGCCTGGCGGTTCATCGGCGACCTCGGGACCCGGGTCGCCGGCCGTCATCGGTACAGCACGGACGGCCGTGAGGGCGCCGTCATCTTCCGCGCGCTTTCCCGTGCCGAGCTCTTGGGCGGGGGCGACGGGCCTGAACAGGCCACATCGCTGACGGTCCGTATCGATGCCGGGAACAGCGAGGACGGGCTCGACATTCACGGCGTCTACGCAATGCCGTACTCGCCCACCGACCGGTTCATCACCGAGGGCGACGCCGCCGCTGAGCTGGGCCGGTACCCCGCCGGGGTCGGCGCCCGGAGCCTGGCCGCACACGAATGGTCGCCGGCCGTGCGACTGGAGCCGGGGGACACATTGATCGCGGACGCGAGGTAGGGATTCCATGGACGTTTGGGAGATCATGCGGATCCCGGGCGAGGCCCTGGGTCGGGGTACCTCGGTGGAGGTCACCATCGACGGGGATCCCGAGGCCATGGCGGTGGCCATGGCCGAGGAGATGGCGGGCCTCATCCGGACGAACAACGAGGCCGGCCAGTCGACCTGCCTCATCGTGCCCGTGGGCCCGGTGGGCCAGTACGCTCACCTGGCGCGGATCATCGCGTCCGAGCCGCTGGACTGCTCCCGGGTCACCTTCATCAACATGGACGAGTTCGTGAACGACCGGGGCGAGCTCATCGATACCGACCATCCGCTGTCGTTCCGGGGGTTCATGAACCGAGTGTTCTACGATCGGCTCCCAGCGAGCGCCGGGTTCCGATCGCACAACCGGGTGTTCCCGGACCCCCGGAACCCGCAGCGGATCCGCGAGGTCATCGAGGATCGGGGCGGCGTCACCGCCTGTTTCGGCGGGATCGGCCTGAACGGGCACATCGCATTCAACGAGCCGCGGCCCGCCATGGGCGTCGACGGGTTCGCCGCCCTGGGTACCCGGGAGGTCACCCTGGACCCGGCCTCGCGGGCGCACATGGCCGTGAACCTGTCCTGCTCCCTGGACCTGATCCCGGGGCGGGCGGTGACGGTGGGGATGTCGGAGATCCTCGGCGCCGAGCGGCTCCATCTCCACGCGAACCGACCGTGGCAGCGCGGTGTAGTGCGTCAGATGCTGCACGGGCCGGTCACCTCCGCGTTTCCCGCGTCCTACATCCAGCGTCATCCGAACGCGCAGCTCACCATCGCGGGCTTCCTGGCAGAGACCCGGGAGGTCGAGTTGCAGTGAGATCCAGAAGACCGCTCCGGCCCCGACCGTCGTCGGCGCCGGGACCGAACTCCATCCGAGGAATCGCCATGCGACGACTGTTCCGCTCCGCTCCCGCGTTCTGCCTCCTCCTCCTGGGGGTGGCCACGCCACTCCCCGCGCAGGTCATCCCGCCGGAGCTGGACACCGAGCTCCGACTCGAGGGCAACTACGGCCGGCGATCGCTGCCCAACGTGGACTACGACTTCGCGGCCTACAGGCTCTCGGACCGCATCGACACCCGGTTCGGTGAGTACCGGTCCTGGGACTATCCGTACGAGCCCCGGCGGGGCCGGTTCGACCGTCGCCCGGAGTACCGGCTCGAGCAGCCGTACTTCACCCGCACCGGCGGCGTGAAGCGCGGCGCGCACTTCTCGGCAGACTCCATCGGCGCGCTCTACCGGAACCACTATCTCCTGTGGGCGGACGGCCTGGGCAACACGCTCTACGAGTCCCTGAAGATCAGCGACAAGTACGGCCTCAACCACTATTTCTACGCGCCGGACTACGACCCCTACCGTCAGCCCCCGGACGGGCCCCGGCTGCCGTTCACGGACCGTCAGCTGGCGGCGTATGCGGACAGCTTCCCAGCCGAGCTCGACCTCATGGAGGAGTTCCTCGGCGAGGTCCAGCCGCTGTACGCCCGCCCGTTCATGCACAACCCGGATCAGCTCTGGATGCTGTTCACCGGGATCGACACGTCGCCGCTGGGGCTCTTCCTGCTCGGGCTGGAGCGTGACGCGGAGCACGTCAACACGGAGTTCCGCGACCGGTACGGCTACGACCTGCCCCTCGATCCCGATCACGACCCCGCCGACCCGGGCGACGTGGTTCGACGGATCGAGCTGTGGGAGTACATGCGAGAGCAGCACGGGCGCGTCACCGGCGTGCGGTCCCGCCAGTTCCGGGACCGGATCGCCGGCCCCGGCATCATCGCCAGCAACATCCACATGGCTACCCAGGTCGACTACGAGTGGTACGGCGAGAACTTCGACCACCCGGGCGTCGCCATCCGGCCGATCCTCCAGGAGGGCGAGCTGGTCTGGAAGTACTACATGGGGTACGGGACCCGCCTCACCAACGACCTGACCGACAGGATCCCGCTGGTCAGTCCGAGGATCAACCTCGCGTCCAGCGGGGCCCGGATCGTGCCCACGGCCGATGCCATCCGGCACTGGTTCAGCCAGGTGGTCCAGAACGGCGCCGTGGGGTTCTACGACTGGCTGAAGGACTACCCGGCGCGGGAAGGGGACCCGACGGCGTACGGTGGCGCCGTCTTCGGGCATCCCGACCCGTCGGCCAGGGGCCCGGAGCGGTGGCAGACGGCTCTGGAAATGGCCCGGACGCTGGGCCAGGCGTACGTCTTCGTCCCGCCGCCCTCCGAGTTCGGCATCTTCGTGAACATCGAGGACGGGAACGTGGAGGACGGGTGGCACGACGTCTTCTCCGCGTACATCGAGCTCACCGAGGCCGGCGTCTGGAGCACGTTCATCTCCAGCACGGAGCTGCGCCGTAGGGCGGAGAGCCCGGACCGGTACCGGGTCCTCGTGGTCCCGAGTCTGAAATACGTGGACCGAAGCGTCGTGACGCAGCTGGAGGCGTTCGCCCGCGACGGCGGCACGCTGGTAGTCTCCGATCCCGAGGCCTTCGCCTTCGACCTGGACGCGAAGCCCCTCGATCGGGCCCGCCGGTCCATCCTGGGCGTCCGGGGAGTGGAGCGGCGACAGCACGGGCCGACAACCATCACGCTGCAGGGCGTCTACGACGGCCTCAGCGTGCGCCCGTACGACGACACGTACGCGGTCGCCGGCCTCGGCGACGCGACGGCGGTGGTCGGCCGCCACGCCGATGGGGCGCCCGCCATCACCGCGCACGAGCTGGGGGAGGGCCGCGTCATCTTCGCTCCGGGCACCCTGTTCGATATCTACCGCTGGGCGGACTACTCCGCCGACGCCGTAGACACCGCCCGCTACGCGTTCTACAAGCGGCTCGAGACCGAGCACGGGATCGAGGACCGGAGCTGGGTCTGGGACGTCACGGTGGACAATGTCCACGAGATCACCGGCGTCCACCGTTACGACCTGCCACCGATCGACGAGACGATCCGGTTCCGCTGGTACATGAACCCGTTCCTGCCCTGATCGAATGGAACCCACGCACCGCTCAGCCATGACCATCAAGACGATCGCCATCCCCACGCTCCTGCTGCTCCTGCTGCCCGCGCCTCCCGGGGCCGCCCAGGAGACTCCCACCCGAGATTTCGATGCGTTCCGCGAGTTCTTCTCCCGGTCGAGCTGGGAGACCGCCTCGTACGGGCTGCAGGATCACGTCGGGTACGAGTACTACGGCTACCTGGACGTCCCGTTCGGGGGGTACGAGACCTGGGACTACCGGGTGGAGGCCGACACGAGCCGGCTGACCCGCCGTCCGGACCTGACGGGCGAGCGGCTCTACGTGGGCCGGACCGGCGGCGTCTTCCGCGGCGAGTGGTACACCCCAGACGAGATCGGAAGGATCTACCGGGACCACGGGCTCTACTACGGCTCCATGGGCGCCAGTCTGGTGGAGACCGAGTGGATCCTCAAGAAGTACGGGCTCCGCCACATCGAGCGGATCCCGGGCCACGTCCGGCAGGTGGGCCTCACGGGATTCACAGAGTCCGACTACGCGCGCTACGAGGACAGCCTGCGGGTCATGGCGCGCCGGGAGCTGGAAGCGATCCGGGACCGGGAGCGGGCGTACGACGTCTCCATCATCGACGACCCCGCCACGCTCTGGCTCCTGACCGGGTCGGGGATCATGCACGTCTTCCTCGACAGCCTCGAGAACAACTACCACCGGTTCAACGAGACCTTCTCGGAGGAGATGGGCTTCGACATCCCGGTGGTGGCCCACCCGGAGACGCCCCGGGACCGGGCGCAGCACAGCCTTTTCCTCCAGTGGGTGCGGACCCGGATGCACTCCCTGATCGCCCTGCAGGTGGAGGTGTTCCGGGACGTGGTGGACCCGGCCGGCCGCATCATCAGCAACATCCACGGAGAGGACGTCATCGATTACGAGCGTCACGGGGCCATCGTGGATCACCCCGGCCCGTCGGCCCGGGCCCAGTTCAGCAGTCGGGAGATGGTCCTGCAGCACTGGAACAGCTACATCTTCCGTCTCTGGCGGGACCTGACGGACCGCCGGCTCTTCGCCAGCTCGCGGATCAACAACGGCGTGATCCGGGCTCGATCGATCCCGGCCCGGGGCGCCGTCGAACTTTGGCACAATCAGGCGCTCCAGAACGGGACTGTGGGCTTCTACCAGTGGCTCCGTGACTACGGCCCCCGGGACGCGCAGGGGAACCAGATCGAGACGTTCTCGTCCTTCCGGGGCCCGGCCTTCGCGAACCCCGACCCCAGCGCGCTGGGCCCGGAGCGGTGGGAGGCGGTGCTGGACATCTCTCGCACGCTGGCCCACACCCGGACGTTCGACCCGCCGCCGGCGGAGACCGGGATCCTCGTCGCCTTTGACGCACTGAACGTGGACGGTTGGGACCGGCTCTTCTCACTGTTCGTGGAGTTGACCCGGGCGGAGGTCTGGAGCGGGTTCGTCTCGGACCGGGAGATCTTGGATGGCACCGAGGACCTGAGCCGGTTCGAGGTGCTCTATGTCCCGGTATTGGACTACACCCGGCCGGCGGTGGTGCGGGCGCTTACGGCCTACGTGGAGGGGGGTGGGACCCTCGTAGCCGTGGACCCCACGGTCCTGCGGTACGACATGAGCGGGAACGACATCACCGCGGTCCGCGCGGAGCTGTTCGGCATCGAGCCGGAGACCCGGCCGGTGGGCCCGCGTTCCCTCCGGCTATCCGGTTCGTACGGCGACAAGCTCATCCACTCGCCGGGGACGACAGTGGACCTCTCGCCCCTGGACGGCACGGAGGTCATCGGTCGGTACGCTGACGGCGGCGCGGCCGTGACCCGGCACCGGCTCGGCCGCGGACAGGCCATGTTCTGGGCCGCACCTCTTGCCAACCTCTACTCCGCGAATCCTTACGGCGATCCGGAGCTGGACGGTCGGGGGGCGTTCTACAAGGCCCTGGAGTCGGAGTCCGGGGCCCAGGACCTGTCGTGGATCTGGGAGATCACGTACCGGAACCTCCGTCAGGTCACCGGCTCCGGGGACCCCGACCTCCCGCCGGTTCGGACGGAGATCCCCCTGAACTGAGGCCCGGTCGCGTCCGACCT
>JAWVYT010000119.1:0-6809 GCA_033722595.1 Longimicrobiales bacterium | reverse complement strand
GTGCTGCTGCTGAACCCGGAGCGATCGCGACGGTTCCGGGGGATCCGGGCCAACGTGCTCCGGCCGGCATACGGGACCCAGCAGTACCGGCAGAAGCTCCGGTCCTTCCGCACCCCGCTCGGGTCCGCGGCCCGGCGTCTGCTACGGGTCATGCCGTGGGTCGCCGCGGAGCGGCTTTGGGAGCGCCGGTTCTACGAGAAGCCGGATCCGCCGCCCCGGGTGATCGCCGTCTCCCGGTACATGCGCGCTGAGGTCCTGGACAGCTACCGGATCCCGGAGGACCACGTCCACGTGATCCACAACGGCGTCGATTTGGACGAGTTCAACCCGACCCGGCGGGAGGCGCTCCGGGCCGAAGAGCGAGGGCGGTGGGGGATCCCGGACGGGGCCGTCTGCCTTCTATTCATGGGCCACAACTACCGGCTCAAGGGACTCTGGCCGCTGCTGGAGGCGGTACGCGCCGTCCGCGCCGAGCGACCCGCCATCGACCTGCACCTGCTGGTCGCCGGGCGCGGTACCGGCAGGGGGCAGCGGGGGCGGGCGCAGCGATTCATCGCCCGGCACGGGCTCGAGAAGGTGGTCCATGTCGCCGGACCGATCCGCCCGGCCATCCGGGCGTTCGCGGCCGCGGACGTGTTCGCCCACCTGTCGTGGCACGACGCGTTCGGGTTCGTCACGCTCGAGTCGATGGCCTGCGGCGTCCCGGTGATCACCACGCCGCACGTGGGCGCGTCGGAGATCGTCGACGACGGCGTCAGCGGGCTCCTGGTGGACCCCGCCGACCAGGAGGAGATCACCGCGGCCGTCCGCCGCCTGCTGGACTCCGGCGAGCGGACGATGATCGCGGCCGCGGCGCTGGCCGAGGGACGCCGCCACCCCGAGGAGGACAACTTCGCCCGGGTGCTGACCGTCTTCCGTCTGGCTGCGGAAGAGGCCACGGACCCCGTGGCCTGAGCGCTCGTCGCCCGGTGGCCTTCACGAAGGCCTTCACGACGCGCCCGGGCGGGGCGGCGGGCTTGTGCTTTCGTGGCGCCGGGTGAATTATCGTGCGTTTCCGGCCGGCCGACCCCTGTTCCCGTGGAGGTATCCCCATGAAGGTCCCACTGTCTCCCCGCGTGGGCGTGCGTCTCGCCACGCTGCTGGTCATGCCCCTCCTGCTCGTCGCCTGCGGCGACAGCGTCACCGGGGGGGAGCCCGGGGATGTCCAGGGCACATGGGTCACCACGTCTGGCAGTCTCACGATCTACGTGCGGGTCACGAGCAATACCGTGGAGATCTTCGACGGGGTCGTGGACGCCTGCTTCAACTCGAAGACCCTGACCATCGTGTCCCGGGACGGCGAGTCCGTCACCCTCCGGGCCGAGGGGGCCACGGACACGTATACGGCCACGCTGCGCATCGAGGGCGACCAGCTGCGGGCCAGCGGAGTCGAGCCAGGGCAGAACTGGCTCCTGGACCCCACCCAGGATGACGTCTCCGGCTTCACCGAGTGCCAGATCGAAGGCACCTGGACGCTGACGGACGGCGATTTCGGCAGCCTCGTCGTGATCACGGAGACGACGTTGACGGCGTACGACGGGAGCGCCAACGGCTGCCGCGACGTCTTCGCGTTCGAGATCACCGACGTCTCCGGCGATCTGTACACGCTGACTGACGAGTCCGGCAGCTTCGACCTGACCATCCGGAACGAGGGCGGAACGCTCGTGATCACCTTTCAGGGCGGCACGTCCATCCAGTACCAGTCCTCCACCGATTCGCCATCCACACTGGACCTGTGCGGCGCTGGCGACGACGTGGGCGCCGTGTGCGCGGACCTTCCGCCCGTCACGGTCGGCGGCACCGTGAACGGCGAGCTGACCTCCAGCGACCCGGTCACGCTCCCGGAGCCCGGCAGCGCCGAGGGCTGGTTTTACGACCTGTACGGGCTGACGCTCGATACACAGCAGACCGTACAGATCGATCAGACGTCGCAGGAGATCGACAGCACGCTCCGGCTCTGGTCGGCCGACGGGGCCTACGTCGCGTACAACGACGACGCCCCGCAGAGCTTCGACTCGAGGATCACCGAGACGCTCGACGCCGGCTGCTACATCGTGGAGTCCACCAGCTGGGGCCTGGGCGAGACCGGGGCGTACACGCTGACGGTCAACTGACCCCCGAAAGGACGACCCGGGGCCGGTTCCGTCCGAGCGGCGGGGCCGGCCCTTCGTCCGTACCGCGGCCCCGTGGCCCGAGCGGGCCGGTCGGCGCACCGTGCACGACGGACCGCGGGCCCGTCCCGCGATTTACGTCGCCCTCAAACTTGCATTATCTTCCAGGGCTGTTGCCCAGTCCTGAACGAACGCCGAGCCAGACGAGTCCGCGTGCGCATCGACCACATCCGCAACTTCTGCATCGTCGCCCACATCGACCACGGGAAGTCGACGCTGGCGGACCGGCTGCTGGAGTCGACCCACACCCTGACCAAGCGGGAGATGCGGGAGCAGGTCCTGGACTCCAACGAGCTGGAGCGGGAGCGGGGGATCACCATCAAGCTGCACGCGATCCGGATGGACTACCGTTCCCGGGACGGGAAGGAGTACGAGTTCAACCTGATCGATACCCCCGGGCACGTGGACTTCACCTACGAGGTCAGCCGAAGCCTGGCGGCGTGCGAGGGCGCGGTTCTGGTGGTGGACGCCGCCCAGGGCGTCCAGGCCCAGACGCTGTCCAACCTCTTCCTCGCCATGGAAGCCGGGCTCGAGATCATCCCCGTCCTGAACAAGATCGACCTGCCGGGCGCCGAGCCGGAGAAGCGCCGCGACGAGCTCGTGGATCTCTTGGGCTGCGAGCCCGAAGAGGTGCTGCTGGTCAGCGCCAAGGAGGGGACGGGCGTCGAGGCGCTGCTCGAGCGGATCGTCGAGGTGGTCCCGCCGCCCGAGGGCGACCCGGACGCGCCGCTCCGCGCGCTGATCTTCGACTCGTTCTACGACCAGTATCAGGGCGCTGTCCCCAGCATCCGGGTCGTGGACGGCAAGATCCGGCCCGGGATGAACATCACGTTCGGCGCGTCGACCCAGGAGTACGAGGTCGACGAGGTGGGCTTCATGCGGCTGGGTCGCGTGAAACAGCCGGAGCTGACGCCGGGGGACGTGGGCTACGTCATCGCCGCCATCAAGCGGGTCACGGAGACCCGTGTGGGCGACACCGTGCTGAACGCCGATGACCCCGCCGACGAGCTGCTCCCGGGGTACCAGGAGGTCAAGCCCATGGTGTTCAGCGGCCTCTACCCCACGGACGCCGACGACTACGAGGAGCTCCGGGATGCCCTCGAGCGGCTGAAGCTGAACGACGCGAGCCTGCACTACGAGCCGGAGACCTCCACGGCGCTGGGCTTCGGCTTCCGGTGCGGGTTCCTGGGCCTGCTCCACATGGAGATCGTGCAGGAGCGGCTGGAGCGGGAGTTCGATCTGGACCTCATCACCACCGTCCCCAACGTGGAGTACCACGTGGTGAAGACGGACGGCACCACGGAGATGATCGAGAACCCGACGGCCATGCCGGACCGGGGCCGCATCGAGCGGGTGGAGGAGCCGTACGTGAAGGCCCGGATCATGTGCCCCGCCGAGTACATCGGCAACGTCCAGAAGCTGCTCCACGACCGGCGCGGCGAGTACATCCACATGCACTACCTCGACCCGAACCGCGTCGAGTTCCTCTACGAGGTGCCGCTGGCCGAGGTGGTCCTGGACTTCTACGACAAGCTGAAGAGCGGGACCCGCGGCTACGCGTCTCTGGACTGGGAGTTCGACGAGTACCGGCCGAACCCGCTGGTGAAGCTGGACATGCTGATCAACGGCGACCCCATCGACGCCTTCAGCGTGATCATCCACGAGGACAAGGCGTACGAGTACGGCCGGGAGATGGCCAGCAAGCTGAAGGAGCTGATTCCGCGCCAGCAGTTCCAGGTCGCGATCCAGGCGGCCATCGGGACGAAGGTCATCGCCCGCACCAACGTCCGGGCGCTCAAGAAGGACGTGACCGCGAAGTGCTACGGCGGCGATATCACGCGGAAGCGGAAGCTGCTGGAGAAGCAGAAGGAAGGGAAGCGGCGGATGAAGCAGGTGGGCACCGTCGAGATTCCCCAGGAGGCGTTCCTGGCGGTGCTGCAGGTGGGCGACTAACCTTCCGTCGGCGAAGCGGACCCGAAAGGAGCGGCATGAGCGACGGATCGGACAAACGCTGGGTCGTCGGTGTCGACCTCGGCGGTACCAATATATCGGTGGGCGTGCTGCCGCTGGACGGCGGCAACGGCCAGGTCCTGGCCATGGAGACGAAGCCCACGGAGGCCCACAAGGGCGCCAAGTACGTGGTGGACAAGATCGTGGCGATGGTCAAGGAAGCCATCGAGAAGGTCTCGTCGGAGCACGGCGGCTCCAAGGACGACTTCGCCGGGATCGGGATCGGCTCGCCCGGCCCGCTGGACCGGGCGACCGGGACGATCATCAACACGCCGAACCTGGGCTGGCGCAATTTCCCGCTCCGGGATCTGATCTCGAACGCGGTGGGACTGCCCGCCGCGCTCGACAACGATGCGAACTGCGCCACCTACGGCGAGTGGTGGCTCGGTGCCGGGAGGGACGTGGACACCCTCGTCGGGTTCACGCTGGGTACCGGGATCGGCGGAGGCATCGTATTGAACGGCCAGATCTTCCACGGGACCAGCGACTCCGCCGGTGAGATCGGGCACACGACCATCGACAGCACGGGCCGCAAGTGCAAGTGCGGCAACTACGGCTGTATCGAGGCGTACGCGTCCGGTCCGGCGATCGCGGCCAGGGCCGTGGAGGGGATCGAGGCCGGTGCGGAGACGGTCCTGCCCGACCTGGTGGACGGCGACCTGGACCGGATCACCGCGGCCACGGTGTACGAGGGGGCCGTCCTGGGCGATGCCTACGCCAACGAGGTGATGAAAGAGACGGCCAAGTTCCTCGGGACCGGGATCGCCAACATCATCAACACGCTGAACCCGGACATGGTCGTGATCGCCGGCGGCGTGACCCAGGCGGGCGACCACCTCTTCGTCCCCCTCCGGGCGGAGGTCCGGCGGCGGGCGTTCAAGAGCGCGGAGGAGGCGTGCACCATCGTCCCCGCGAAGCTGCTGGGCACGGCCGGGGTCATCGGGGCCATCGCCATGTTCAAGAACGACGTCCTGGGGCGCGTTTGACGCACGGGCCGGGGGTGGACCGGTGGGCGAAGCGGTGACCCTGGGCGTCCTCGGGACCATGGTGTGGGACCGGATCGACCACCCGGATGGCGAGGTGGTGGAGCGCTGGGGCGGCATCTCCTACTCGCTCGCGGCCCTGGCCGCCGCGGCTCCCGAGGGCTGGACGATCCGGCCGCTGATCCGGCTCGGCGCCGACTTGGCCGATCGAGGCCGCGCCTTCCTCGCGTCGCTGCCGCAGGTGGCCCCGGAGGCCGGCGTGGTCGAGGTCCCGGAGCCGAACAACCGGGTCTACCTCCGCTACACGGACCGACACGACCGGGACGAGCAGCTGACCGGCGGTGTGGGCCCGTGGCCCTGGTCGGAGCTGGAGCCCCGGCTGCAGGGGCTGGACGCCCTTTACGTGAACCTGATCTCGGGCTTCGAGCTGGAGCCCGAGACCGCCGCGACGCTGGCGGAGCGGCCCGAGCCCCGGTACGTGGATATCCACTCGCTGGTCCTCGCCGTCGACCCCGACGGGGGGCGGGTGCCCCGCCGACCGGAGCGTGCCGACGTGTGGCTGGACGCGTTCGACGTCGTCCAGCTCAACGAGCGGGAGGCGACGATCATGGCCGGCGACTTCTCGCCGGAAGTCATGGCCCGGTCGGCGATCCGGGACGGCGCGGCGGCCCTTCTGGTGACCCGCGGCCCGCGCGGCGCCGGCTGGTTCGCCAGGGCGGACGCGCCGATCTGGCCCCGGCTCGACGCGGGCGGGGGCGGGGCGGCCGGAGGTCGTGCGTCCCGAAGGTCCGCATCGGCCGCGGGCGGTGACGGGACCGTCCGGTCCGGCGAGGTGCCACTGGAGGCGACGCGGACGACGGCCGGGGACCCGACGGGCTGCGGCGACGTCTGGGGCGCCACGTGCTTCGCACATCTGGTCCGGGGCCGGCGTCTGAGCGACGCCATGGCGCGGGCCAACCGGGCGGCGGCGCGCAACGTGAACCATCGGGGAGCCGAGGGGCTCTTCGAGCACCTCAGGGGTGACGCGTGAACGTAGTCAGCGTGCCGGCGAACCTGGACGACCGGTCGTTCGACCCCATGGTCGCGGAGCTGAACGAGGCGCTCTCGGCCGGCGAGGGCGCCATCCTGGTGGACGCCCGGAAGCTCCGGTGGGTCGATCCGTTCGGCATGCTCGGGCTCCTGGCCGTGGGCCGTGTGGCCCGGGACCGGGGACGGGTGGCCCGGCTGCAGATGCCGGAATCGTCCGAGGTCGTCAGCTACCTGACCCGGATGTCGTTCTTCAAGCACGCGCGGGACATTTACGAGCTCCACGGCGGGACCCGGAAGCGGCCGGAGGGCCCGTCCGACGTGCTGCTGGAGATCACGCCCGTCACGTCGCACATGGACGTCCACCAGATCGTCGACCGCGTGAACGAGCGGGCGCTGGCCATTCTGACCCGGCAGCTGAACATCCCGCTGAAGGAGGCGTTCCAGTTCAGCGTGATGCTGTCGGAGGTGTGTCAGAACATCATCGACCACGCCGAGGCCGGTGGTTGGGTCGCCACCCAGACCTACAACTGGCAGAAACGGCTCGGCCGGAAAGTGGTCTCCATCGCCGTGATGGACC
>JAWVYT010000118.1:0-6819 GCA_033722595.1 Longimicrobiales bacterium | reverse complement strand
CGCCCGTCATGCCCTTGATGGACAGCGCGGCGCCTCCGCGCGCGTCGCCGTCCATCTTCGTCAGCACCACGCCCGTCAGACCCAGGGCGTCGTGGAACCCCTCGGCGATCTTCACCGCCTCCTGACCCGTCATGGCGTCCGCCACGAGCAGGACCTCCGCCGGGTCCACGACCTCCTTCACGCGACGAAGCTCGTCCATCAGCGCTTCGTCGATCTGCAGCCGGCCCGCCGAGTCCAGGATCAGCGTCCGGTGACGACCGCGCGTGGCCGCCTCCAGCGCCGAGCCCGCGAGCTTCGCGACATCCGTCTCGTCGCGGTCCGCGTGGACCGGGACCTCCACCTGCTGCCCTAGCGTCTCCAGCTGGTCGATGGCCGCCGGACGGTACACGTCCAGGGCGGCCAGCATCGGCTCCCGGCCCTCCCGTTTCAACCGCCGGGCCAGCTTCGCCGCGGTCGTCGTCTTCCCCGACCCCTGCAGACCCGCGAGCAGGATCACCGTCGGGGGCGTGGCCGCCGTCTCCAGCCCGACCCGCTCGTGCCCGAGCAGCTCGACCAGCTCGTCGTGCACGATCTTCACGACCTGCTCGCCGGGCCGCACGCTCTTCAGCACCTGCTCGCCCACCGCCCGCTCCCGGACTCGCTCCAGGAACGACTTGGCCAGCTGGTAGTTCACGTCCGCTTCCAACAGCGCGCGACGGATCTCCCGGAGCCCCTCGTCGATCGTCGACTCTGTCAGGAGCCCCCGGGACTTGAACCGTCCGAGGACCCCATCCAGCCGTTCTGCCAGCTCGTCGAACATCCCGAGCGACCGACCCTGGTGCGCGAAAACAGTAACCGGTGCGAGCGCTCGGCCCGCCACCGGTGGCCAAAGAGCCTATAAAGGTATGACGGATGGCCGTCCGGCTCAACCCTTCGGGTCCGCCGGACGGCGGGGTCGGGCAGCGGGGGGCGGGATGCGGTGCCGGTCGGCGTCAGTCGACGCGAATGATCTGCTCTCTCCGGGTACCGACCGACACGAACTCGATGGGCACGCCGGCCAGCGCTTCGAGGCGGCGCATGTAGGTGCGGGCCGCGTCGGGGAGATCGGCCACGGCCCGGGCGCCGGTCGTGTCGGTCCTCCAGCCGGGCAGGGTCTCGAAGACCGGTCGGGCCCGTTCCAGGCGGGCGAGGTCATCGGGGAAGTGCGCGTGGATCTCGCCGTCGACGTCGTAGCCCGTACAGATCTGGACCTCCTCGAGGCTGTCCAGCACATCGAGCTTGGTGAGCGCGAGGCCGGTGAGGCCGTTGACGCGCGCGGCGTACCGGACCACCACGGCGTCGAACCAGCCGCACCGCCGCGGCCGACCGGTCGTGGCGCCGTACTCCCCGCCGAGCTCCCGGAGCCGCTCGCCCAGCTCGGACCCGAGCTCCGTCGGCAGCGGTCCGCTGCCGACGCGCGTGGTGTACGCTTTCACGACGCCCAGGACCGAGTCGATGGACGTGGGCCCGATGCCGGTGCCGGTGGCGGCGCCCGCCGCCGTCGTGTTCGACGACGTCACGTACGGGAACGTGCCGTGGTCGATGTCGAGGAGCGCGCCCTGGGCACCTTCCATGAGAACCCTTCGACCGGCGTCGAGGGCGTCCTGAATCTCCTGGCCCGTGTCGGTGATGAGCGGGAGGAGTCGGTCCCGCACGGCCAACGCCGCCTCCACCACCGCATCCGGGTCCACGAGCTCCCCGCCGGCCGGGCCCAGGCGATCGTTGGCCCGCCGGGCGCCCGCCCGGATCAGCTCCCGGGCCCGTTCGGCGTCCCGGAGGTCGCCCACCCGGACGCCGCGGCGGGCGACCTTGTCCTCGTACGCCGGCCCGATCCCCTTCCCGGTGGTGCCGATCTTCCCCGAGCCGCGGGCGGCCTCGCTCGCCCGGTCCAGACTCTTGTGATACTCGAGCAGGAGGTGGGCCCGGCCGCTGACGCCGATCCGTGGCTCCGCATCGATCCCGCGGGCGACGAGGCCGTCGAGCTCCTCGAAGAACTGCTCCACGTCGAGGACCACGCCGTTGCCCAGCAGGCAGCGCTTGTCCTCGTGGAGGATGCCGGACGGGATCTGGTGCAGGACGAACTCGTCCCCCGCGACGTCCACGGTGTGGCCGGCGTTCGCGCCGCCCTGGTAGCGGGCGACGATGTCGACCTCGGCGGCCAGCACATCGACGATCTTTCCCTTGCCCTCGTCGCCCCACTGGGCGCCGACGACGACAGTACACGTGTTTTGGCTCATGGGGGTGGACTATGGCCCGACCCGTCGTGGCGCCGCAAGGTGTCGCCGGCCCCGCCATCGAGCGTGGTCAGCGTGGCCAGCACGACCGACGCCGCCGCGACGGCGCCGGCCCCGGTCAGTCGGTTCGCGGTGTCCGCCGAGCGATGGACCCGCAGCAGCGATCGCCAGCCTCCGCGCAGCACGGTGAGCGCCGGGAGGCCGGCTCGCGCCAGCGGCTCGTGGTCCACCATGACGAACGGCGGGAGCGGCCGCCGAACCGCCTTCTCGCCCCGACCTCGCGCCGTCTCCAGCAGGGCGGTAGCCAGCGCGGCCGCCGTGCGGCGCCCCCGCGCGCGGCCTTCGGCAATCCGGAGGGTCCCGGCGTCGTCCAGGCCGTCCAGATTGATGATCCCGGCCACCTCCGGCAGGCGACCGGCGACCGCACGCGCGCCGGCGAGGCCCAGCTCCTCCCCGTCGGTGACCAGGAACGCCACCCCGGCCGGGACCCGGGCTGCCAGCGCGAGCGCCGCCGCTAGCCCGGTGGCGTTGTCCAGCGCGCCGGGCGACGCGTTCCCCGTCACGCTCAGGATCAGGACGACGGCGGCCGGGAGCAGCGTTCCCGTGCCGAGCCAGACCCACCCCGTAGCGACGCTCGTCCCGGCGAGGGTCGCGACCGCGGTGACGGCCAGAACCACCCAGCCCGCGAGGGCCATCGCCAGCGCCACGGTACGGACGGCCGTGGGCACCCCCTGGGACTTGCTGTCCCGGTGCGCCATGATGATCCACCGGGGGGTGCCGCGCGTGAAGAGCAGGTTGGCGGTCTCGGCCCGGCCCCAGGGCAGCCGCAGGGCCGCGTCCAGGAAGAGCAGGGGCAGCGCGGCGGCGACGAGCCCTGCGGAGAGGACGGACGTCGCCAGACCCGGGCGGCCGTCGAGGAGCGCCCAACCGGAGGCCGCGGCGACCGCGACCAGCACCAGCCCCGCCGCGGGCAGCCCGTACCGACCGGGCAGCGTGGAGAAGGAGAAGCCCAGCTCCCGGACGTCGTAGCCCAGCTCCCGGAATCGCTCCCGCAGCTCGACCTCGACTTCGTGAGCCCCCTCGGAGCCGGTGAGCCGGGGTCGCGCCAGGCGCCGGATCGTCGCGACCAGGGCCGCCGGCTCCAGCCCGTGGCCGAAGTGCCCGGGGCCGGGCGCCGACCCGCCACCGGGGCCCGTGGGGTCCACGGGGTCCACGGGGTCCACGGGGTCCACGGGGTCCACGGGGCCCTTGGGGTCCGTGG
Organism: Longimicrobiales bacterium; assembly: GCA_033722595.1. GTDB lineage: Bacteria > Gemmatimonadota > Gemmatimonadetes > Longimicrobiales > RSA9 > JAWVYT01. Next base: position 3,306 of record JAWVYT010000118.1, on the reverse strand, counting down.
CGTCCGTAGGGTCCGGCGTCACTGCGGTCGCGGGGCGGGCGGCTCGAGCTGGCCGGCTAGAGCAGGCCGGCGTCGTTCATGACCCGCTCCACCCCGGCCCGCTCTTTCTCGGAGAGCGGTGAGAGCGGCGGCCGCGGCGGCCCGCCGTGCCAGCCCTGCAGCTCGAGTCCCGCCTTCACACCGCGGGCGCCGTACCGGGCCACGATCTGCTTCTGGGCCGGCGCGAGTCGCTGCTGGATCTGGCCGGCCTTCGGCAGCCGGCCGGCCCGATAGTGCTCCAGCAGCTCGCCGTACGGCTTCGCGGCCAGGAGCCCCAGGGCGACGATCCCGCCGGCGCCGCCCAGCTCCAGTGCCGCATAGAGGAGCGCGCCGTTGCCCATGAACAGCCGGCAGCGGTCGCCACACGCTTCGGTATACTCCGCGAACCGCTTCAGGTCGCCGGACGAGTCCTTGATCCCGGCGATGTTCTCGTGGCGGGCCAGCTCGCCCATGAGCCCCGCGTCGAGGGTCACGTGCGTGAACTTCGGCATGTGGTAGACCAGGACGGGGACCGGCGACGCATCGGCCACGGCGAGGAAGTGGTCCCGCAGGTCGCCCGGGCTGAGCGATACGCCGAAGTAGGACGGCGGGTGGACCAGCACGGCGTCGGCGCCGGCGTCCCCGAACTGCTGGCAGAGCCGCTTGACCGCCCGGGTCGACTCGGCGCCGGCCCCGGCCACGAGCGGGCGCATGTGCGGGATCACGTCTCGGGCGTACGCGGCGAGGCGGACCTTCTCGTCGTCCTCCAGCAGCGCGCCCTCGCCGGTGGACCCGAAGATCACGTAGCCGTTGATCGGGGTCTCCAGCCAGCGCCGGAGGTTCTCCCGGAAGCTGACCGGGGCGACGTCGCCGGTGACCGGGTCGAAGGGGGTTGTGACCGGGACGAACAGGCCCGAGAGCCAGCCGTCGGTGCCGTCAGGCAAGAGTCCGCATCTTGAGCTCGAAGTCCGACGGGTGCGTGGCCGCGGCCTTGGCCACCTCGAAGGAGACCATGTCCTGGTTCACCAGGTCCGCCAGGTGCTGGTCGAAGGTCTGCGAACCATACTGCTCGCGGCCCTCGGCGATCAGGTCCAGGACCTCGTCGGTCCGCTCGGGGTCCATGATCAGGTCCCGGATGGTGGCGGTGGCGATCATGATCTCGACCGCCGCGATCCGGCCGGCGCCGTCCTTCCGGGGCAGCAGCCGCTGGCTGATGATGGCGATCAGCGTCTCGGCCAGCCGGACCCGGACCATCTCCTGCTCCTCCGGCGGGAAGACCGCGATGATCCGGTTGATCGTCCGCACGGCGTTCTGCGTGTGCAGGGTGCTGAAGAGCAGGTGGCCCGTCTCCGCTGCTTTCAACGCGGTGTCGATGGTGACCGTGTCCCGCATCTCACCCACCAGGATCGAGTCCGGGTCCTCGCGGAGCGCTGCCCGGAGCCCGACGTTGAACGACTCCGTGTCGGTGCCGACCTCGCGCTGTGTTATGGACGACTTCTTGTCCTTGTGCAGGAACTCGATCGGGTCCTCGAGCGTGAGGATGTGCTGGCTCCGGGTCTCGTTGATATGGTTGAGCATCGCGGCCAGCGTGGTGCTCTTCCCCGACCCGGTGACGCCCGTCACGAGCACCATCCCGCGGGCGTACTCTGCGACCTCCGCGAGCTGCGGCGGCAGGTTCATCTCCTCGAGCGTGGGGATCTCGAAGGGGATGACCCGCATGATGATCCCCATGGTCCCGCGCTGCCGGAAGATGTTGACCCGGAACCGGCCCACTCCCGGGGCGCCCCAGGAGCAGTCGTAGTCGCGGAGCGTGTCGACGTTCTCCTTCTCCCACTCGGGCACCAGCTGCTGCGCGAGCTGGCGGGTCTGCTCCGCCGGGACCTGCTGCTTCGTGATGGGCACCAGATCGCCCCCGATCCGGGCCCGGATGTGGTCGCCCGCCTTGATATGGATATCCGACGCACCGCGCTGGATAGCGCCCTTGAGGATCTCGATCATCGCTTCGCTCGGGTTTCTTGGGTCAACGCCCCGGGAAGTTAATAACCCGCGACCTTGTCGACCACATTCCGCAGCGGCTCACCGGTCCGATAGCGACGGAGATTGTCCAGCAGCAGCGCCGCCTCCCGGTCCCAGAACCGGTGGGTGTAGGCTGAGGTGTGCGGCGTGATCAGCGTACGGGGCGCGGTCCACAGGGGGTGGCCCTCGGGGAGTGGCTCGACCGAGAACGTGTCCAGCGCCGCGCCGCGGAGCCGGCGGCCCTCGAGCGCTTCGAGCAGCGCGTCGTCGTCTACCAGCCCGCCCCGGGACACGTTCACCAGCACGGCGTCTGTGCGCATACGGGCGAGCGTCGCGGCGTCCATGAGGCCGGTGGTCTCCTCGGTCTCCGGCACCGTGAGGACCACGTAATGGCTCTCCGCCAGCACGCGGTCGAGCGCGCCATCGCCGGTGAGGACCTCCACGCCGTCCACCGGCACGGGTCGGCGCCGGGTCCCCATCACCCGGGCCCCGAGCGCGCGCGCCCGCTGCGCCACCTCCTGGCCGATCCCGCCGAGGCCCACGATCCCGACCGTGCTCGAGGCCAGCTCCCGCACCGGCGCGGCTTCGGCATCGAACGCCGACTTGTCCCACCGCCCCTTGGCCTGGCTGCGGACGGCGAGGTCCAGCCCGCGGGCGAAGTGGAGGAGATAGCCGATCACCGTCTCGGCGACCGGCGGGCCGTGGATCCCGGCGGAGTTGGTGAAGACGACATCGCTCCGGACCAGCTCCGGCGTCAGCGAGCCCCGGACCCCGGCGGCCCCGCTGTGCACCCACCGGAGGGACGGCCCCTCGCGGAGCAGCTCGGCGGGTACACCGAAGCCCATGTAGACCTCCGCCCCGCCCTGGACCGCCTCCAGCGCCCGAGAGGAGGCCCGGTGCACGCCGTCCCCCGTCCCGGAGGTGGGCGACCGGATGACCGCTACGTCCCAGTCGGGGACCGCGGTACGGATGGCGGTCACCACGTCGTGAGGGAGCGCGAAGATCGGGCGGGTGTCCGCCAGGTCGAGGACCAGCCGGCTCACATCATCCCCGGACCACCCGCTCCACGCCGTCCACGTCCAGCAGCCGCTCCGGCAGCTCCTTCCAGTGCTTCGCCCGGCCGCTCACCCTGTACGCGACCTGGACGCCCTCCTCGCTCCGCTCGATCTCCGCCAGCTCGCAGCCGAGCCTCTCGCCGATCACCGCTTCCACGGCGTCCTGCACGTCGCTGTTGCCTTCCATGGTCACCCGGATGATGTGATCGACGTGCTG
>JAWVYT010000117.1:0-6829 GCA_033722595.1 Longimicrobiales bacterium | reverse complement strand
GACACCCTCTCCGTCCTCGTCGAGGCCACGGTCGGCCGCATTCAGATCCAGCTACCGGGCGCCGCCCTCATCGAGCGCTCCATCGAGCACGCCGCCGCCCTCGCGACCCTCCAGGCGCTCCGCACCTGGATCCCCTGAGCCGCAGCCCGTCTTGACCCGGTACCGGGCCGCGGGTACCTTGGTTGAGAACGATTCTCAATCTTCAAGGATATGCGCAACCTCACCCTGTTGGTCATCATCGCCCTCGCCGCCGCGTGTGCGGAGGCCGGGGACGACGCGAGTACGGAAGAGACGGAGCTGGACGCCGGGGCGGAGGCCGCGACGACCGCGGCGCCGGACACCGGGATGATCCACAACACTCCCGAGGGCGGTGCTGTCGACTGGGCCGCCGACATCGGGGCCGGTCTCGACTCGGTCCCTGACCTGGCGGGCCGCGATCCGGCGGCCGCGCAGGGCGCGGTACTCAATCTGTATGTCCTGCGTCAGGAGTACCTGGAGGGCTACTACGGAGAGGGCGGCCGCCTCGAGGTCACGCCGGAGCTCGCGGGAGCCATCGACACCAACGAGGTGCGGTTCCACGCGTTGATGTCGGAGCTGGCGAAGGAGTCGCCGGACTCGGCCACGGTGGTGGCGCTCACGGACTCGCTGGCGGCGCAGACGGCCCGGGTCCGTGCGGCGGCCGAGGCGGCGGGTGCTCCGACCCCGTGGGCGGAGGACGGCCCCTGAGTCGGCGGGTGCGGGCACGCTGGCCCTCGGGGTGACGCTGGGCCTGACGGGTGGCCTGGTCGCCCAGGACGAAGGGGTCGCCGCCGCGTCCTGAGATGAGACGGGGCGCCGCTCCGACCGCTAGGAGGCCGTCGGCCCGGCCCCGGCCTCCGCTTCTTCCCGCTCCTTGAACACCTTCAGATTCGTGGAGTGACCGGGGTTGACCCGGGCGTCCGGGTCGATGTGGTGGACCGCGTGGTTCACCGCTACGGCCGCCTCACCGAACCCGGTCGCGATCAGCTCCAGCTTGCCCTCGTAGGTGGCGATGTCGCCCGCGGCGAAAACGCCGGGGATATTGGTCTCCATCGTCGCGCTGACCCGGATCGTGTTGCGCTCGAGGTCGAGGCCCCAGTTCGCCAGCGGTCCGAGATCGGGGCGGAACCCGATGAGGGCGAGCACCGCATCGACATCCAGTCGGGTATCCTCGTCGGTCCGGTTGTCGAAGATGGTCGCCCCGGTGACCGCGTCGTCGCCGTGGATCGCCCGGACCTCCCGGTAGGTCAGCAGATCGACCGTCCCCTGCTCTACGGCCTCGTGGAGCAGGCTCATGGATTGGGCGTGGGCCCGGAACCCCTTGCGCCGGTGGATCAGGGTCAGCGCCTCGGTCCGGTCCTTCAGGTCCAGCGCCCAGTCCACGGCGGAGTCGCCGCCGCCCACGATCAGCACCCGTCGTCCCTCGTACTCCGACGGGTCCCGGACGTGGTACTCCACGCCCCTGCCGAGCAGCTCCTCGTAGCCCGGGCACTCGAGCACGCGGGGCGAGAACGCGCCCTTCCCGGCGGCGATGAGGACCGTCCGGGACGGGAAGGCGCCGGCGCTGGTCTCCAGCACGAAGCCCTCGCCGTCGCGGTTCATCTCCCGGACCTGGGTCTCCAGGTGGACCTCGGGATCGAACTGGGTGCCCTGCTCGATCAGGTTACGGGCCAGCGCCTTCCCGGTGATCCGCGGGAATCCCCCGACGTCGTAGATGTACTTCTCGGGGTAGAGCGCCATGAGCTGGCCCCCGAGCTCCGGCAGGGAGTCGATGATCCGGACGCCCGCCCCTCGCATCCCCGCGTAAAACGCGGCGAAGAGCCCCGTGGGGCCGCCCCCGATGATATTGATGTCTACACGCTCAGCCACGTGCCTCGATCCCGTTCGATTCAGCGATCGGTCTGTGCTTCTTCGCCCAGGTATACGGTCGACTGCTTGTATCGTTCCAGCCCTTCTTCCGCCCCGATCTTGACCAGGATCGCCGCCGGGATCGCGAGGAGCAGCCCGACGAACCCGAAGAAGAATCCGGACACCAGGATGGCGAGCACGACCCATACCGGGTGCAGCCCGACGGACTCGCCGACGACCCGCGGACCGATGACGTTGCCGTCCAGGAACTGGACCACGGCGAACACGACGGCCACCTTCAGGATACTGGTCAGGAAGCTCCCGCTCAGGATGGAGATGACGATGGCCGGGATCAGGCTCACGGGCAGGCCGAGGTACGGGACCACGTTGAAGACGCCGGCCACGGCGCCGACCAGCCCCGAGTACGGGAACCCGGCGATCCACAGTCCGATCCACGTCAGCACGCCCACGATCGTGGCGACCAGCACCTGCCCCCGGAGGTAGCGGGAGAGGAGCCGGTCGTACTCCTCGACCAGCGCCGTCCACCGGTCGCGACGCGGCCGGGGCACATAACTTTCGAGCTGGTCCACGATCCGGTCCCAGTCCCGGAGCAGGTAGAAGGTCAGCACCGGTGTCAGGACGATGTAGCTCGCCACCGTGATGGCGGTGCCCAGCCCGCGGCCGAGCCCCAGGACGCCCTGCCAGGCCTGCTGGGCGATGGCGGCCCGCTGCTCCTCCAGGTACGTGATCACGGCCGCCGGCGAGAGGCTCCGGATCCGCTCGGCGAGGGCCTCCTCGTCGATGAGCGGCAGGTCCAGCGCGACGATGCCCGCCGGCAGGCTCTCCACCCAGCTCGCCACGCGCTCCACGAGCTCCGGCGCCCGCTGGATCAGGCTCTCGAGCTGCTGCGCCAGGGCGGGGACACCGAAGAAGAGCAGCGCGGCCAGGGCGCCGGCCACGGGCAGCGAGAGGAGGATGATGCCGGGCGAACGCGGCACGCCCAGCGCTTCGACCCGGTCGACCAGCGGGTCCAGTACGTAGGCGAGGATGAACGCCAGGACGAAGGGCGCCAGCAGGCTGCCCAGGTCCATCAGCATCCAGAGTGCCAGCAGCCCCCCGGTGGTCAGGACCAGCAGGCGGTGGAACGGGCTCCCGGAGTACGGCGCCATCAGCGCCAGGAACGCGACGTAGAGCACCAGCGGGGAGAGGACATCCAACAGCTCCCACAGGAGGACGGCCAGCACGAGCAGCACCGCGACGCCGTGCACCAGCCGCCAGGTTCGATCCTCGTTGGTCGGGTCCATGGCTCCTCAGTCCGTGGCGTTCCGGCCCGCGCTCACGCGGTCGCCGGCCAGCTCCAGCACGCTCCGGGCGTTGTCGTAGGTGAGCGTTGTCAGCGCTTCCTCCAGCGGCAGCCACACGCACTCGGTGATCCCCTCGTCCAGCTGGGGCTCCGTGTCCTCCGTGGCCGTCTCCATGAGGAAGAAGTGGCAGTACTTGTGGATCAGGTCGGGTCCCTCCCGGAAGAACCAGTCGATGGTCCCGAGCGGCTCCCTCAGCTCCAGCCCGTCGATCCCGGTCTCCTCACGGACCTCCCGGACCGCGGTCTCCTCCACCGACTCGCCCGGCTCGATGTGCCCCTTGGGCAGCCCCCAGTTCTCGTAGGGGTCCCGGATCAGCAGGAACAGCGGCGCGCCAGCGTCGCGACGGTAGACCACGCCGCCGGCACTGGTCTCGATCCGGACGGGACGCCGGGCCCCACCCCGCTTCCGCGGGCCCTTGCGACTAGCCACGCAGTACGACTTCCCCGATCTGCACGGCGTTGGTCGCCGCGCCCTTCCTGAGATTGTCGGCTACGATCCACATGTGGAGAACGTTGGCCCGGTCCGGATCGCGCCGCAAACGGCCCACCACGATCCCGTCGGCGCCCGCGACGCTCCGCGGGAGCGGGTCACCGGCGGAGACGTCCCGGACCTCCACGCCGGGCATGTCGGTGAGCGCCGCCGTGGCCCGATCCACCTCCAGCTCCTGCCCCAGCTCGACCCGGGCGACCACGGCGTGCCCGACCTCCACGGGCACCCGCACGCACGTCGCCGCGACCGGCAGGTCGGGCAGCGCGAGGATCTTCCGGGTCTCGACCCGCATCTTCGTCTCCTCTCGGGTCCACCCGTCCTCGCCCAGCGGCCCGATCCGGGGGATCACGTTCCCGTCGATCGGCGCCGGGAACGGCGACGACTCCACCGTCCGACCCGACCGCTCGGCCAGCCACGCGTCGACGCCGCTCTGCCCTGCGCCGGAGACCGACTGGTATGTGCTCACCACCACGCTCTCGAGTCCCGCCTCCGCCCGGAGCCCGGCCAGCGGGACCACCAGCTGGATCGTGGAGCAGTTGGGGTTCGCGATGATCCCCCGGGGCCGGTCCCGGATCCGGTCGCCGTTCACCTCCGGGACCACCAGCGGAACGTCCGGCTCCTGCCGCCACGCCGATGAGTTGTCCACCACGACCGCGCCCGCCTCGACCGCGCGTGGCGCCCACTCGGCGCTGACGGTAGCGCCGGCCGAGAAGAGCGCCAGCGCGCAGCCCTCGAAGGCGGCGTCCGACGGCGTGCGCACCTCCCACTCCCGATCCCGCCACCGGAGCTGCGACCCTGCCGACCGCTCCGACGCGATGGGCACGACCGCGTCCACTTCCTCCAGCCGCTCCTCGAGCAGCCGGAGCATGGTCCGGCCCACGGCGCCCGTGGCGCCGACCACGGCGACCTTCACGCGGTCTCCAGCTCGAAGCCGGCGTGGAGGAGCCCGACCGCCGGCGCCTCGTCGGCGGCGTCCACCATCACGATGATCGACGTCGACGTCGCCGAGACGTCGTGCACCGCCACTCCTCCGTCGTGCAGCGTGCGGAAGACCCGGGCGAAGACGCCGGGCCGCTTGTGCATCCCGCTCCCCACGAGCGTGACCCGTGCGAGCCCCGGCTTCTCGTCCAGCCCGGTCCCCCCGCGCTCCTCGACCAGTGCGGCGCACTCGGACCGGGCGACCCCGAGCTCCGTCTCCCGCACGGTCAGCTGGATCGCCCGCCGTCCGTCCGGGCCGTCCACCTGCGACAGCAGGTCCACGCTGACGCCCGCGGCCGTCAGCCGCTCCAGCAGCCCGGTCATGGTCGGCATCTCCGGCGGGAGCCCCCGCAGCACCAGCCGGGCGTAGCCACCCTCCGATGCGACACCGGTGATTGCGGGGTCCTCCATGCTCGGCTCCTTCCGTGCGATCAGCGTTCCCTCGTCGTCGGCCCCGGCCAGGCTGGACCGGACCCGGATCGGTACACCATAGCGCGCCGCGATCTCCACCGCCCGGGGATGCAGAACCCGGGCCCCGGAGACGGCCAGCTCCGTCATCTCGTCGTACCCGATGTGGTCGATGCGTCGCGCGCCCCCGACCACGGCCGGGTCGGCCGTGAGCACGCCGTCCACGTCGGTGAAGATGTCGCAGCGCTCCGCACCGAGCGCCGCCGCCAGCGCCACGGCCGTGGTGTCCGAGCCGCCCCGCCCGAGCGTCGTGACCTCCCGCGTCCGGCTGACACCCTGGAACCCCGCCACGATGACGACCCGACCGCGCCCGAGCTCCTCCCGGACCCGGTCGGCCCGGACCTCTTCGATCCGCGCGCCGGTGTGGCGCGTATCCGTGATGATCGCCGCCTGGGACCCGGTGAAGCTTATGGCCTCCACTCCCGCCTCGCGCACCGCCATGGCCACCAGCGCCATGGCGATCCGCTCGCCGGCCGTCAGCAGCATGTCCATCTCCCGCGGGTGCGATCCGACCGGGTCCGGACTCACTTCCCGGGCCAGGGACTCCAGCTCGTCCGTGGTGTGGCCCATGGCGCTGACCACGACCACCAGGTCGTGCCCGGCCCGCCGGGTCTCGCAGACCCGGGCGGCCACCCGCCGGATCCGATCCGGATCGCCGACGGACGTGCCCCCGTACTTCTGGACGATGAGTGCCATGGGTCCCCGCCGCGACCGACCCCCGCCGCCCGCGCCGCGGGCAATGGCGTCCGGCCGCCCGCTAGAAGATCCTGAGGTTGATGTACTTCCGGGGGTTCCGCTGGAAGTCCAGGAGCAGGTCCTGGACCAGGCTCGAGGTCAAAACGAGATCCGTGTACAGCGCCGTGTCCTGGATCAGCATCCCCAACGTCCCCTCCCCCTGCTCCAGCGACTGCATGATCGCGTTCAGCGACGTGAACGAGCTGTCCGCCATCACCACGGCGCCCCCGAGCTCGCGCGAGACGAACGCGAGCGCTTCGCTCACGGAGTCCATCTTGGTGGTCATGGCCTCGACGTTGTCCATGATCACCTCCAGCTCGCCTTCGGCGATCGCGGCCTCGACCTGGGCGAACGCGCGGTTCGCCGTGGCCACCGCCTCCTGGAACGTGGCGGTGGTGGTCTCCAGCCCTTCGGCCAGCCCCTCGACCGTCTGCTCCTGAGCCTCGACGAGCCGCGTCAGCTGGGCCGTCACCTGCTGGATGTTGTCGATGGCGTCCCGGACGTTCACCGCTGTCTCCTCGGTGAAGGCGATGTCGATCCGGTCGGTGATGACGGCCAGGTTCTCGGCGATCCGGTCCCCGACGGCGGTCAGCCGCGAGATGTCCGGCAGCGAGTAGCCCGGCATGACGTTGGGCTCCGGCGAGATGGCGTAGTCGTAGAACGGGAACCGGGTCCGCGGGAAGATCTCGGCCTGCCAGTCGCCGAACATGGACTCCGGCGAGAGGATGACCACCGGGTCCTCGGGCAGCACGACGCCGCTGTTGATGTTCAGGTGCACCACGACACCCGTGGAGCGCCGGTCCAGCACGATGTCGGTCACCTCGCCGATCGGCACGCCCCGCAGCTTGACGGCGTTCCCGCGCTGGAGCTGCCCGACCTCCCGGAACCACGCCTCCACGTCCCGCCGGTCCTGGCCGAAGCTCCAGTCG
>JAWVYT010000116.1:0-6836 GCA_033722595.1 Longimicrobiales bacterium | reverse complement strand
GGGATACGTCTGGTCGAGCAGGGACGGTGGGATGGGTCGGGAGGACATCTGGCGCGCTGCCAGAGACGACGAAGGCAACTGGCTCACGCCGGTCAACGTCGGCCCCGGCATCAACACCGAGTACAGCGAAGGGCTGCCCTCCCCCCTGGATTCGACCGGCGACGTGCTTTTCTTCTCCTCCAATCGACCTGGCGGAGAGGGCCGGTCGGATATCTATGTCGCCGTGCGCACGTCCGGCGAGCTGCGGGACTAGCGGCCATCGGGACGTGTAACGGGCTTCGGCCGCCGCATTCTGGGCCCCTCTCATGGAGGTAACGTGCACCGGCTGACCCGTCTGCTTCGGGAGCTCAAGCGTCGGAACGTTTACCGGACGGTCATCACCTATGCGGTGGCCGTGCTGGGGATCGTGGAGGCGGCGGCGCTCATCGCGAGCCAGCTCGAGCTCGACAGCTCCATCGTCACGGTGCTCCTGGTCGCCGGCCTCGTCGGCTTTCCTGCGGCGGCCGCGCTGGCTTGGAGGTATCGCATCACGGAGGACGGCTTCGTCCGCCACGGGACAGTGGACCAGGCAGAGGGCCGCGGCGAGATCGGACCGTTTGTAGCCGCCGTTGCCACGTTCATCGTGCTCGCCGGGATCGGGTGGTGGCTCTTTGCCGGCCGCGGGCAGGCGACCGCCCGTTCGGCCGAGCCGACGTCCCGCAACTCCATCGCCGTGATGCCGTTCCGCGACCTGAGCCGTGACGGGGACCTCGGCTGGCTGGGTCACGGGTTGGCCGAGGAGATCCTCGCCGCGTTGTCGAAGATCCCGGACATCGAAGTAGTCGCTCGCGGGTCCTCGTTCGCCATGGAGGGAGAGCGGCCGGGGACCGTTGGTGAGGAGCTCGACGTGACGCACGTGTTGACCGGGAGCGTTCAGAGCGAGGGGGAGCTGGCGACGATCAGCGCCCAGCTGGTCGAGGTCGAGGGCGAGCGGGAGGTCTGGGCACGCGACTTCCGACCGAAGCTCGGGCAGTACGCCGAGGCGAGGCAGCAGATCGCCCGGTCGGTGGTCGACGCGCTGGAGGTCGAGCTCGGCGCGATCGAGTCATCGCGCCTCATGGGCCAGACCACGACGGATCCCCTGGCACACGAGCACTATCTCCGGGGGCTGCAGCTCTGGAACCGGCGATCGGAAGCGGCCATCCTACGGGCCATCGACCACTTCTCGACGGCCGTAGAGCTCGACCCGGCCTACGCCGCTGCCTGGGCCGGTCTCTCGTACGGCTTTCTGGTGCTGCCGGAGTACTCGCCCACGGCGGACGTCCAGATGGTGCGGGCCCGGTCTCGGGCGGCGGCGACCTGGGCCCTCGAGCTGGACCCCGACCAGACCGACGCGCTGACGGCCCTGGGCTGGGGACGCCTGGTCCACGACTACGACTGGAGCGCGGCCGAGGAGCTGATCGGGCGGGCGCTGGAGCTCGACTCCACGAACGTCCGGGCGTTGCACTGGCAGTCGCACGTGTTCTCCTGGCAGGGCCGACACCAGGAGGCCGTGGGCCTCGCCTCGCGGGCTGCGGAGCTGGATCCGCTCTCCCCGATCATGCGTCAGAACCTGGCCTACATCCTCATGGAAGCCGGCGAGTACGAGCAGGCACTAACCGAGCTCGGGCAGGTCCTCGCGCAGGAGCCGAATTACGCCGTGAGCATCCGAACCACATGGAACATCGAGACTCGGCGGGGTCGTTTCCAGGAGGCAGCGCGGGCCCTGGAACGGTGGCTGATCATACGGGGCCGGGACGCGGCCGCGGCCGGGGAGCTCGCCCGGGAATTCGCTGAAGACGCCCGCAGCTTCACGGAGACCGGGAACGGGGAGCGGCTCACGCCGGCGCTGCTGGGGCGGGTCGACATCGGGCTCGAGGTGGAGGGACAGCTCCACGCCGCAGTGGGTGATGCAGACCGGGCACTGGCGACGCTCGAACAGGCCTACCGGGAGCGAGCGGGGGCCCGGAATCTCCTCAGTGTGGGCATCAATCCCCTGTACGATTTTCTGCGGGACGATCCCAGGCTTCAGGAGCTGATCGCGCGGCTGGGGCTGTGAGAAGGCCCGTCCTGACCCTGCGGATCCGACGGTCGAGGGCTTCGTAACGCTCGTTCATCAGCATCCGTAGCCCCGCGCCGGCATCGCCGCCGTCCGTGTCGGAGTCGGTGAGGTCGGCGGGGTTGGTCAGCGGCACCGGGCAGTCGCCGGCCTCGGCCACCAGCGCGGCGCCCTCCGACGTGTCGCCCTCGCCGGAGACCAGCGCGTCGCCGGGGCCGCCCGCAGCGTCGAGCGCGCGGCGGAAGGCCTGCTCCGCCTCATCGCTTTGGTCCTGGCGCCAGGCGACGTAGCCGCGGAGGAAGTGTGCGGGAGCGCTCCCGGGGTCCGAGCCCAGGACGATCTCCAGCGCACGGGCCGCTGCGTCGAGATCCCGTCGGGCGAGAGCGACCTCGGCCAGCCGGAGGTATGCGCCCGTGGCTTCGCGGTTCAGCGCGGCGCTCTCGCGGAACGCGGCCTCGGCGGCGGCGAGGCGGTCGGCAGCGGGTCCGTCGTCGCACATGTGCAGCATCCCCAGGCGGCCGTGGCCGCGCGCGCTGGCGGGGTTCACGACGACCAGCCGCTCGAGGGCGTCCCTGGCCTCGTCGAACCGGCCCAGGTCCAGGAGCACGCTGCCGAGATAGTAGAGGGTGTCCTCGTGGTCGGGGTCCAGCGTCCGGGCGCGGCGGTAGGATGCCACGGCGCTGTCGAGGCGGCCGGCCACCCGGTGGGTGGTCGCCTCCCGGAAGCGAGTCCAGAACCGCCGCACCCGGTCCCGGTCGACGGCGGATGCGGCGGCCCCGGCGGGAGTCGCGGCGTCGGACGAGGAGGTCCAGCGCGGCGCATCGGTCGGGGCCGCGGGGCCGGCGCCACCGGTCGCGCCGGCAGGCGTCACGAGGACGGGCTCACCGCCTTCCACGAGCCGGACCCGGCGGCCGACGGGCAGCCCGGTGAAGACCTGGCTGGCGCCGGACGGCCAGCGGACCTCCAGGGTGTCGACCTGCCCGGCGTCGCCGAGCCCGAAGTGCTGGATCGGGCTGTTCTGTGACAGGTACGACGACTGGGCACCGACGAACCGGACGTGCCGCACGCTGTCGACCACGACCCTGACCCGCGCGCCGAGGGCCGGGCCATCGCGGCCCCGGAGATCGACCTGGAGCCACGCCCGCCCGTCAGGCGCGTCGTTGCGAAGGAGCGCGGGTCTAGCACCGTGGTTCACGATGACCACGTCCACGTCGCCGTCGTTGTCGTAGTCGCCGAAGGCGGCGCCCCGGCCCACGTGCCGGCGCTCGAAATACGGGCCGGCCAGGCTGGAGACGTCGAAGAAGCCGCGCGCGCCACCCCCGTTCCAGAGCAGCAGGTCCCGCATGGGCACCAGCCGGTCGGCCGCGTCGGGCTCCTGGAGCGTACTGCCGTTGACCACCAGCAGGTCGAGGTGGCCGTCGTTGTCGTAATCGAAGAAGGACGTGCCCCAGCCGACATAATCCAGCGCGACCTGCCCGAGGCCGTAGCGGTCGGCCACGTCCATGAACCGGAGGCTGGTCGGCCCGACCCTGCCGGCGCCGCCGGAGAGGTTCATGTACAGCGCGTTCTCCTGAGCGATCCAGTGGGTCAGGAAGAGGTCGGGGTCGCCGTCACGGTCCCAGTCGCCGACGGCGATCCCCATGGAGCCCCGGTAGTCGGCCACGAGCGCGGCGTGGCTGACGTCCTCGAACGTGCCATCGCCCCGGTTGTGGAACAGCCGGTTGTCGCTGACGTCATCGGCCACGTAGAGGTCGGGCCAGCCGTCGCCGTCGAGGTCGATCCACGCGGCCGACAAGCTGCGGCCTTCCGGGTCGGCGACGCCGGCGGACTCCGCCACGTCGGTGAACGCGCCGTCGTCGTTGCGGAGCAGGAGGTTGCGAGCCGGCGGGAAGGCGGACGGGTTCAGGCTCGCCGGCTGCTCTACGTCGTACTGCAGGACCGCCCGCTGGTCGTCCGGGTCCTGGTAGTCGACGTAGCCGGTGACGTAGGCGTCGAGATCTCCGTCGCGATCGTAGTCGGCCCAGCTCACGCCGGCCCAGAAGCCGTCGAGGCCGCCCAGCCCCGTCTCGGCGGTGACGTCCTCGAAGGTTCCGTCGCCCCGGTTCCGATAGAGGACGAGCGGTCCGTACGCGGTGACCAGCAGATCGGGGTCGCCGTCCCGGTCGTAGTCGGCCCATGCGGCGGCCATCCCGGTACCGCGGAAGTCCACGCCGGCCGCCTCGCTGACGTCCTCGAACGTGCCATCGCCGCGGTTCCTGTAGAGAGTCCCGTGGGCGGGGGACGCGGCGACCTCGGCGGGCGTCAGATCGAGCGGGCCCGACTGGCTGACCACGTACAGGTCGAGCCAGCCGTCGTCGTCGTAGTCGGCCCATGCCGCGCCCGACCCCATGTCCTCCGGGAGCCGACTCGTACGCGCGCCCGGGAAGTGCGGCGCGGTGATCCCCGCCTCTTCGGACACGTCGGTGAACGTGATCGACGGGGCGTCCTCGGGGACCCCCCGCTCGAGAACGGACGACAGCCCCTCGATGGGTTGGCCGGGGCGGTAGACCTCGTCGTCGCCCGTGAGCCACCAGACGATGGTCCCGGCGGCCACCGCGAAGGCGGTGGCGCCCGCGACGGCGAGAGCCAGGAACCGCTGTCGCCGCGGGAGGTGGGAGAAGGGCGCCTTCACGGCGAGCCGGCGGGCTGGCCCGCCGCGCGGGCCCCGGCCAGCCGGATCACCGCGCTGTCCTCGGAGATCACCGTCACCGGCGATGTGAGCCCCGAGTCCTCACCGGTGAGGAAGTTCAGGATGGACTGGTCGAACTTGCGGTACAGGACCCGCGCCTCGACGTGGAGCGCGCCTCCATCGGCGGGGGCCGGGAAGGTGAAGCTGGCCTCGTCGCTGAAGCCAGGGAACATGGCCCGGCGATAGCGGACGCCCACCATCTCCCACAGGTTGTGCCGGTCGATGAGGTTGCCGTACCGATCGACGGGCTCCGCCTTGAAGATGAAGGAGCCGGGCTCGATGAAGTGCTCGTCGTCGAGCCGGCCCGACTCGAAGACCAGCGCGCCGTTGTCGTCGCGGACGGCCACGTGGACCCACGCCTGGATGATGTCCAGCGGGCCCGTCGGGAAGTCGTGGCCGACCTTGTTGTTCGTAATGTGCGTCCGGATCCTGATCTCCTCGCCCGGCGCGGCCCGCTCCGGCACGATCAGCTCCAGCGGGACGGCCGGTCCCGGGCGCCACTTGTGCCGGATCTCGGGGATCTCGATCTCGCCCCGGAGCCATTGCTCCACCATCGCCACGTGCTCCTCGGCGCCCGGCAGGTCGAGCAGGAGCGGGACGAACTGGTTCGCACCCAGGAAGCGATGGCTGCGGTGCCGGCCATCCTCCGGCGAGCGGTTGTAGTCGAGCGGGTCGCCGGCCGCAGGGTCGTCCGACTCCACCAGTGGCATGTGGCACTCACGGCACTCGATGGTCTTGGTCGGGTCGCCCGGCTCGTTCCATCGGCTCTTGCGCCAGTTGTCAAACTGGTTCTGGAGCTGGACCCAGCCGACCTGGTTGATCTCCTCGTCGATGTACTGCTTGTGACACGCCGCGCAGTACTCGGGCGTCTTGAACATCCGCTTCGACAGCGTTTCCACATGGGCGTCCGGGTAGGCCCGGATGAGGAAGTCGCGGACGAGCCGACGGGCGCCCTCGGGGCGCAGCTCGTAGAGGTAGCGCGGAGGCTGGGCCACCGCGTAGTCGGCGTTGCCCTGGACGTCCGTCTCCTCGATGGAGTGGCAGACGATGCAGGAGACGCCCTCCTCCATACCCGTAGGGTTGGTGAGCTCGTCGACGAAGAGGTTCTTGGTCCCGGCGAACAGCGAGATCGGGTCGTGGCAGCCCGCGCAGTAGCGGGTGGACTCCGGCCCGTTCTGCTTCCCCATGGCCGATTGCACCGCCCGGAAGCCGGGGTCCGCCGCCGAGTAGCGGTGCGCGCTCACCTCCCACTCCGCCAGGATCTGCTCATGGCAGCCGGACGTGCCGCACGACCGCGAGCCGCCCATGGACCGGCTGTCGAACGCGCCGCCCGTAGCGGTCCGCGCCAGGCTCGGCGCGAACGGGCGGTCCTCACCGTAAAGGAACGAGTAGTCCTCCGGCAGCTCGTTCATCAGCTCGGGCGCGCTGTAGAGCCCCGCACCCAGCGCGATCGGCACGGAGAGCGCGACCGTCAGACCCAGCGTACGCAGCCCCATCCGCCGCTCCGCGGACCGGACCCGCGCCGCCAGCTCGGTGGCGCCCACCCGGTTCCGTACGACCAGCGCCAGGACGTGTGGCGCCACCGCCGCGAGGACCCCGAACGTCGCCACGATATGGATGGTGTCCCACACGTAGCTGATCCGGGTCCCGAACATCGCCTGGGCCGTGAGGACCAGCCCCGAGACGATGGCGACCACCGCAGCGGCCAGCGAGAACCAGCCGGTCAGCTTCACGTGCGTCAGCCGGGCTTCCCGGTACACGCGCCAGTGGCGGAACTGGTAGACGGCGTACGGGACCATCAACACGACCCCCACCAGGGTGTGCACCAGGACGGTGACCTGGTTCCCCACGCTGAAGGGAAGGAAGAGGATGGCCAGACCCGTAATCGTTTCGAACACCAGGAAGGCCGTGGCCCACGCCAGCAGCCACTTCTGCCATTCCCGCTCGCGATCGGGTGCGGATTGGCTCACGATGGAATCCCTCGGGTTCGACTTCTCAGGGGCTCCGCCTCACTCGGAGGCGAGGGATCCG
>JAWVYT010000115.1:0-6870 GCA_033722595.1 Longimicrobiales bacterium | reverse complement strand
CTGGCGCTGGAGCGGGGCGACCTGGCGGCCGCGCGGCGGCACCTGGAAGCGGCCGCGGAGGCCCGGCCCGAGGAGCCGGCCGTGACCCGGGCGCTGGAGGTGCTGGAGCGCCGCGAGTCGGGATCGTCGCACGGGGGCTCGAGGTCCTCGTCCCGGGGCGCCGGGAAGGGAACTCGGGGCAAGGGCGGAGGCCCTTCGGGCGCCGGGGCGAGCGCGGGCTCCGGGCACGGCTCGGGTCCCGGGCAGGGCTCGGCCACGGGCCCCGGCTGGGCCGCGGAGACCAGCGACCCCGCGCGGCTGTTCGACGCGCTGGCGGACGAGGCGCCGTTCCTGGGCGCGGTGGTGCTGGACGAGCAGGGGCTGGTGCTGGCGGGCCGGATCGACGTGGACGGCGCGGGTGAGGAGCTGCTGGGCGCGCTGATCAATACGGCGGTCGACGAGGCCCGGCGCACGACGGAGCTGCTGGGACTCGGCGAGTGGGACGGGATGCTGCTCGACGGCGACCAGGCGACGCTGCACGTGGCGGAGCTCGCCGACGGCGCGGTGGTCCTGATGGCGGTCCGGAGCGACGCGCCGTCCGGGTGGGCGGTCCGGACCGCGGAGCGGGCCCAGGCGCTGGCCCGGGACTTCCTCGAGGAGCGCGGATGAGCGACCCGGTAGGTCGGGCACTGACGCGGATCACCCGGGCGGCCGGGGTCCAGGGCGCGGTGGTCGTGGACGCCGAGGCCGGTGTGGCGGTCGCGTCGGAGCTGGCGCCCGGCGTGGTGGAGACCGCGCTGGCCGCCATGGCCGGGTCGCTCTTCCGGCGGACCAGCGACGCGTCCCGCACGTCGGGGTTCGGCGGGGTGCGGCTGCTGCAGCTGGACGCGGCGGACGGGCACGTGCTGGTGGCGGGCGCCGGGTCGCTTCTCGTGGTGGCGCTGACGGAGTCCGGGGCCCAGCTGGGGCTGGTCCGGGTCGAGGCGGCGAGGGCCGCCGGGGAGCTGCGCGGATGAAGCGGGACGACCTGTACGCCGTCGCCGAGGCCATCAAGGGGCCGATGAAGGACTTCGTCCGGGAGTCCAGGGTGCGGACCGCACTGCTGGTGAACCACAGCGGCCAGGTGCTGGCGCAGCGGGGGTTCTCCCGGGGCTTCGACGTGGGCGATGTGGCGACGCTGGCGGCGGCGGCCCACTCGTCGGCCCACGCGCTGGCGAAGCTGACGGACTCGGACCGGTGGACGCACCTGCACCACGCCGGTCGGGAGAAGCAGATCTTCCTGGCGCCGTTCCGGGTCGGCGACGAGGAGCTGATCCTGATCGCCATCTTCGACGACGACTCCACGCTGGGGCTGGTCCAGCTCTTCTTCGACCGGCTGGTGGAGGCGATCCGGGAGATCCCGCAGCTGCAGAACCGGCTGCCGAAGGGCGATGCGGAGGGGTTCGAACGGGACCTGGAGGCCGGGGTGGAGCGACTGCTGTCGGAGCCGGAGGACGACTAGATGCCGCGGGTGCAGTACGCGGCGAGGGAGATCGTCTGCAAGGTCGTCTACTACGGGCCGGCGCGCTCCGGGAAGACCACGAACCTGCAGTGGGTGCACCGGTCGCTGCCGGAGCCCCGGCGCACGGAGCTGGTCTCGCTGGCCACGGCGAACGACCGGACGCTCTTCTTCGACTTCCTCCCGCTCGACCTGGGGACCATCTCGGGGTTCCGGACCAAGTTCCAGCTGTACACGGTCCCCGGGCAGGTCTACTACGACCGGACCCGGACACTGGTGCTCCAGGGCGCCGACGGCGTGGTCTTCGTGGCCGACAGCGCGCCCGACCGGGCGCGCGAGAACCTGGAGAGCCTGCGGAACCTGCAGGCCAACCTGCTGGACAACGACCTGGACATCCGGTCGCTGCCGCTGGTCTTCCAGTACAACAAGCAGGACCTGGACGACGCCCGATCGCCCGCGTCGCTGGACGAAGCGCTGAACTTCCGGGACGTCCCCGCCCACGCCGCCGTGGCGGTCCGCGGTGAGGGCGTGGTGCCGACGCTTCGGGCGGTGAGCGAGCTGGTGCTCCGGAGCGTGTCCCGCGAGCTGGCCGCGCCGGTGGAGCACTGACCATGCCGTTCCAGCTGGACCCGCGGTTCACCTTCGAGGCCTTCGTGGTGGGGCCCGCCAACCGGCTGGCGGTGGCGGCCGCCGAACGGGTGGCCGACGCGCCGGGGACCACGTACAACCCGCTGTTCATCTACAGCGCGTCGGGTCTCGGGAAGACGCACCTGCTGACGGCCATCGGCCATCGGGCGCGAAAGCTCCACGACGTCCCGGTCGTGTACGAGACGCTGGAGCACCTCATGGGCGAGATTTCGGCCGCGCTGGCCGCCGGCGAACAGGACGCGTTCCGGAGCCGGCTCCACGAGGCGGGGATCCTGCTCCTCGACGACGTCCAGTTCCTGGCGGGTCAGCGGCAGACGCAGGAGGAGCTGATCCGGACGTGGGACGCGCTGGCGTCGAAGGGCGCGCAGGTGGTGCTTACCAGCGACCGCCCCCCGCAGGAGATCGACGCGCTGGACGACCGGCTCCTGGAGCGGCTCTCCGGCGGGCTGATCGTGGACGTGAGCGCCCCGGACTACGAGACCCGGGTCGCCATCGCCCGCCGGAAAGCCGAGGAACGGGGCCGGTCGCTGTCCATGGACGTGTGCGAGGCCGTCGGCCGTATCGCGTTCACCAACGTGCGGGAGCTCCAGGGCGCGCTGAACCGCCTGATCGCCGTGGAGGAGCTGGAGGGCCGGACGGTGAAGCCCGGGGAGGTGGACGCCATCCTCGGCGCCGCCGCGTCCCGGGGCCGGGACGAGTTCGGCGAGTTCCTGTCGGACATCTCCGGGACCGTGAGCGCGGTGGTGGAGGAGGCGGACCGGCGGATCGCCGACGCGATCCTGCAGTGGGAGGGCGAGGGCTACCAGACCCGGCGGCTGGACCGCGCGCTGGAGAGCTCGCTGAGCCTGGCGCAGGCCGAGGAGCTGGTCCGCCGGTTCGAGCACGACGTGGGCCGGCTCCGGCGGATCGCCGAGGAGATCCGGACGCTGGACCCGCAGGCGGACGAGATGGAGTCGCCGATCCTGGCGGACCCCGACCGGGTCGCCGAGGCGGAGGCGCTGCTGGCGACGGTCCGGGAGCGGCGCCGGCCGCCGCCGGGCCCGCCGCCGGGCCCCGGCCTCGACGTGCTCGACGGCGAGCTGCTGGCCGTCCGGGCCGCCCGCGCCGTGGCCGACGGGCCGGGGAGCACGTACAACCCGCTCTACGTCATGGGGCCCGAGGGCGCCGGGAAGTCCACGCTGCTCGGGGCGCTGGGGAACGAGCTCCGGGCGAAGGGGCTGACGGTGGCGTACCTGAGCGCCGACACCTTCGCTGAGGAGCTCATCGCGGCTCTCGAGCGGAGCCGGCTGGACGCGTGGCGGACCCGGTTCCGTCAGGTCGACGTGCTGGTGCTGGACGGGCTGGAGGCGTTCGCCCGGATGGAGCGGGCGCAGGAGGAGCTGTTCCACCTCTTCGAGGAGCTGCACCGGGCGGGGCGGCAGCTGGTGTTCGCGGCCGTCCGGGCGCCGCAGGACCTGGCGATCCCCGAGCGGCTCCGGAGCCGGCTGGAAGGCGGGCTCGTGGTGGAGCTGGACCCGGACGAGCCGGTCCGGGCGGTCGGGGAGCCGACCCGTTCGATGGAGGCGGTGAGCGCGCCCCACATCCCGGGCGCGGCCGGCGCCGAGCCGGACGGTGGAGGGGCCGCGGAAGAGGAGGCCGCGGAAGAGCTGGCCGGGGCGGCCTCGGACACGGAGGCGTACCAGTGGATCCTGAGCCGGGAGAAGGTGCTGTGGGAGTGGCCCTACGCCGGTGACTGGATCGAGGAAGAGCTGGACTGATGGCGATCAAGGGGAGCCTCCGGGAGGCCGGGCTGGCCGACGTCTGCCAGCTGCTGGCCATGGGCCAGAAGACCGGGTGCCTGTCGGTGACCGACCGGTCGCGGTTCGGCCAGGTCTTCTTCGACCGCGGCCGGATCACGTACGCGTCGCTGGTCAACCGTCGGGACCGGCTCGGCGACGTGCTGCTCCGGAACGGCGATGTGAGCGCCGACGAGCTCGAGGCGGCGGTCCGTGCGCAGGACGAGGAGCCCGACCGGCGGCTCGGGCAGCTGCTGGTGGAGCAGGGCGCCATCGACGCCGACACGCTCCGGTCGGCCATCGAGCACCAGATCGAGGAGGCCATCTATTACCTCTTCACGTGGAAGCGCGGCAGCTTCCAGTTCGAGGCCGGGAAGACGCCGGAGCCCGGCGACATCCTCATCGCCGTGAACCCGGAGAGCCTGCTGCTGGAGGGCGCCCGGCGGGTGGACGAGTGGGGCGTGATCGAGAAGAAGGTCCCGTCCATGGACCTGATCTTCGGCCTCGATCGGGACCGGATGGCGGACGCGGACGTGGAGCTGACCCGGGAGCAGGCCGCGCTGGTGGAGGCCATCGACGGGGAGCGGACCGTCGAGGAGCTGGCCGAGGCCTCCGGGCTCGGCGAGTTCGCCGTCGGGAAAGCGCTCTACGGCCTGATCCAGGCCGGGTTCGCCCACCGGGTCGGACGCCGGGCGGCCGACGAGGGCGCGCAGAGCGGGGACGTGGAGGAGTCGAGGAACCTGGGCGTCGCGTTCTACGAGACGAACATGTTCGAGGACGCGGACCGGGAGTTTCGCCGGGTGCTGGACGCCGACCCCCACGACGCCACGGCTCGGCACTACCTGGCGCTGATCGCGCTCCGGCAGGGCGATGCCGCCGAGGCCGTCCGCCGGCTCACGGCGCTGCTGGAGAGCACCGGGCCGCACCTCGGCGCGCTCCTGAACCTGGCCCACGCGCTCCGGCACCAGCACCGGTACGGCGACGCGCTGAAGGTGCTGCAGCAGGCGGGATCGCTGGCCCCGGACGACGTCCGGATCCGGCTGGCCGAGGGCGCGACCCGGCTGTTCGCCGGCGAGGTCGAGGCCGCCCGGAGGGTGCTGGACGCGTACCGAGCGGCGCTGGAGCCCGAAACGCTGCCGCCGGCCCCGTACTACTACTGCGCGGGGCTGGCCGCGGCCGTGGACGGCCGGCTCGAGGACGCCGAGGCGCTGATCGAGGAGGGGCTCGGCGCGCACCCCGCGTCAGCGCCGCTCCACAACCTGGCCGGGAACGTGGCGGAGCGCCGATCCGACCTGGCGGCGGCGGAGGCCGCGTACCAGCGGGCGGCGGAGGAGGACACGGCTCTGGCCCAGGCCCACCGGAACCTGGGCGACCTGGCGTACCAGCGGGGCGTGGAGACGGAGGCGCTGGAGCACTACCGCCGGGCCGCCCGGCTGGACCCCGACCTGGGCGACCAGCTGTACACGCGCCTCGCCGACCTCCACTACCGGCGCAACGAGCGGGAGCAGGCCATCGAGTGCTGGCGCCGGGCGGTGGAGCTGAACCCGGAGAACGAGACGGCCCGGAACCACCTCGAGGTCGTGGCCCGTGCCACCGGGTAGCCGGGCCGGCCGGACGACGACGCGCGCGGCCAGCCGGCCCGGCCTCGCGGCTCTCGTCGCCCTCGTGGCCCTCGTGGCGCCGGGGGCGGCCCAGGAGACGATGCGGGCGGGCCCCGTGGCGCTCCACTACTGGCCGGAGCAGCGTGCGCTCGCCGAGCGGGTGCTGGAGCGGCTCGGGCAGCAGGTCGCGCTCCCGGCGCTGCCGCCGGACGTGCTGGCCGACGACACCGTGGACGTCTACCTGGCGCCGGACGCGGAGCGCTGGGACCGGCTGACGGGCGGCGCCGCACCCGAGTGGGGCGCCGGGATCGCCCGTCCCCAGGAGGGGCTGATCGTGCTCCCGACGTTCGACTGGGAGCGCACACCGCCCCATACGGTGTACATCACGCTCCGGCACGAACTGGCCCACGTGGCGCTCCAGCAGTACCTGGGGCCGGCCCGGACGCCCCGGTGGTTCACCGAGGGGTACGCCCAGTGGGCGGCCGGGGAGTGGCGTTGGGAGTCGGCGTGGCGGCTCCGGCTCGCGTTCGTGGGCAGCGACGCGCCGCCCCTCGACTCGCTCACGCTGCACTGGCCCGTAGGCGAGCTGGACGCGCGGCTCGCGTACCTGCTGTCGGCCAGCGCCGTGGCGTACCTGGTCGACCGGAGCGGCGAGCGGGGGCTCCGGATCTTCCTCGAGGAGTGGCGGGAGAGCCAGGACTTCGACGCCGCGTTCCGCTCCGTCTACGGGCTCACGCTCGGCCAGTTCGAGGAGGACTGGCGCGCCCACGTGAAGCGGAGCTACGGCTGGACCGTGCTGCTGGGGCAGTCCGTGTTCTTCTGGCTCCTGCTGGCCGTGCTGCTCGTGGTCCTGTACGTGGTCCGGAAACGACGGGACCGGGCGAAGCTGGAGCAGCTCAAGGCCACCGAGCCACCGGACGACCCGGCGTACTGGGAGCGCCCCGAGGACCGCCCCGGCCCCGGGCCGCCCCCCCGTTGAACCCCGGCGCGGCCGCGGCTAGATTGCCGTCCATGGCACAGTCCCAGCGCAAGGCCCCGAAACACCGACCCCCGTCGCTCCGATGGACGCCCGTGAACTACGCCCTCATGGGCGCCGGGCTCGTGACGCTGGCCGTCGGGTTCTACCTCCTGGCCGGCGGCTCCGTCGTGGCGGCACCGCTGCTGCTGGCGCTGGGCTACGTGGTGCTGATCCCGGTCGGGATCATCCGCTAGCGCGGCCCCGCCTCAGCCGCCACGCCTCGACCACCGACGCCACGTTCGCGCGCCACTCCGGGAGCACCACCCCGATGGCCGCCGCCTCGAGGTTCGTGACGATGACCGCCACGAACGCCCACGGGATCAGCACGGCCGTGTCGGCCAGGAAGAGGAG
>JAWVYT010000114.1:0-6881 GCA_033722595.1 Longimicrobiales bacterium | reverse complement strand
CCGAGAGTTCGCGGCGGCGAACGACCTGCAGGTCCTGCAGGTCGACAGCTGCGAGACCATCCTCGAGATGGTGAATCGGACCTTCCCGGCCGTGATCATCTTCGGCCCGCCGACGGACGCCGAGGCGGTGGAGACCTGCCGGACGCTCAAGGGCGAGGCGTACACGGCGGTCATCCCCGTGGTCTTCCTGAACACCGAGGACCCGGACCACGGCCTGCAGGCGATGGAGGTCGGCGCCGACGAGCTCCTCACCGTCGACATGGGGCCCGAGGAGCAGGCCATGCGGCTGCAGGTGACGCTGAACCGGGCGAACCGGGACGTGAGCGTGCACCCCTCCACGCGGCTTCCGGGGACGGCCCAGATCGAGCGGGACATCACCGAGCGCATCCGGGGGGGTCAGCTGTTCGCCGTCTGCTACGCGGACCTGGATCACTTCAAGGAGTTCAACGACCGGTACGGCTACAACCGGGGCGATGGCGTGATCGGGATCGTGGCCCGCATCCTGAGGGACGTCGTGCGGGCGTATGCCCCGGCCGGCTTCATCGGCCACATCGGCGGCGACGACTTCATCTTCAACCTCCCGCTCGAGGCCATGGACGTCTGCTGCCGCGAGATCCTCTCGATCTTCGACGAGCTGATCCCGTACCAGTACACGGAGGAGGACCGGGACCGGGGGTACTTCGTGGCCAAGGACCGGCGCGGGAACGTCCACGAGATCCCGCTGATGAGCCTGTCCATCGGGGTGGTCACGAACCGACACCGCACCTTCTCGCACCCGGCCCGGGTCAGCGAGCTGGCGACCGAGATGAAATCGTACGCCAAGACCCTGCCGGGCTCGGTGCACGCCGTCGACCGCCGTCGCGATGACGACGAGTGGGTCGGCGCCCGCGAGGCCGACGAGGCCGAGTCCACGGAGCCCACACAGACGCCATGAACATTGCCTGTCCCGAGTGCAGCACCGTCTACCGCGTCGACCCCGGCCGGGTGCCCGACACCGGCGTGGCGGCCGAGTGCCGAACGTGCGGCAGCGCGTTCCGGGTCGACCCGTCCATGGGCCCCACGGCGCCCGGCGAGGTGGTCACGGCGCTCCGGGTCGCTCGTGCGCCGGTGGAGCCGTCCGTCCCCGAGCCCGAGGCAGAGACGGAGGGACCACCCGAAGGCGGGGCGGCGCCGGAGACCGCGGAGGGTCCCCAAGTCGGGGAGCGGGAGGAGCAGGGCCCCGAGGTCGGGGGACCCGAGGCCGAGGAGGGCACCGGAGCCGGGGAGCCGGAAGCCGTGGAGCCGGAAGCCGGAGAGCCCGTCGCGGAGGCGGAGGGGGCCGCGGCCGGGTCCCGTCCGGGTGCGTCCGGCGAGGTCGAAGCTGCGGAGGAGGAGCCCGCTCCGGCGACGTCCGGGCCTGCCACGGCGGAGGCCCCGGCGTTCGGCCCCCAGGATCCCGACACCCGCGCGCGCCGGCTGGCCCGCGCGCTGGTCTCCGACATCAAGGTGTACCACCCGGAGCGGTGGGAGGAGTCGGTACAGACCGGATCGCTCCGGACCGACTTCCGGGACGAGATCCTGAAGAGCTGGGAGGAGTACGTCGAGCAGGTGGGTGAGGAGATGGCGAAGAAGACCCCGTATTTTCGGGACGCCCTGAACGAGATCCTGGCGCAGGGAGACCGGGTGTTCTAGTCGGTGCCCGCCGGTTGCCGGTGCCGAACGGCCCGGTTATCTTCCGCGTCGCAAGGAGGCTACGGGGCCGTCCCATTCACCGGACGGCCTCTCGTTTTAGGAGAGAGAGCATGTCGGACGCACTGGAGCGGCTGGAGTCCCAGCGCGAGCGGATCGACGCGCTCGGAGGCTATCTTTGACATCGCCTCCAAGCGCAGTCGACTGGAGGAGCTGGAAGCACTGATGACCGAGCCCGGGTTCTGGGACGATCAGGACCGGGCACGGTCGATCACCATCGAGGTCAACGACCTCAAAGGCTGGATCGAGCCGTGGGACGAGGCCCACGAGCGGGTGAGCGAGCTGGTCGAGCTCGCCGAGCTGCTCGAGGCCGACGACGACGGCGACCCCCAGCTCCGCTCGGAGCTGGAGCAGGCCTCAGAGCAGCTGGAGCGGGCCATCGAGCGTCTGGAGCTGAAGAACATGCTCCGGGGCGACGACGACCACCGCGACGCCCTCGTCACCATCCACCCGGGTGCGGGCGGGACCGAGTCCCAGGACTGGGCGGAGATGCTCATGCGGATGTACACGCGCTGGGCCGAGGCGCACGACTACGGAGTCGAGGTGCTCAACCTGATGCCGGGCGAGGAGGCCGGGATCAAGAGCGTCACGCTGGAGGTCACGGGGCGGTACGCCTACGGCTATCTGAAGGCCGAGAAGGGCGTCCATCGCCTGGTCCGCATCTCGCCCTTCGATTCCCAGGGTCGGCGACACACGTCCTTCGCGAGCGTCTTCGTCTACCCGGTCATCGACGACGAGATCGAGATCGACATCCAGGAGAAGGACCTGCGTGTGGACACCTACCGGGCGTCGGGCGCGGGCGGGCAGCACGTGAACAAGACCAGCTCCGCCGTACGGATCACCCACGAGCCGACGGGGATCGTCGTGGCGTGTCAGCAGGAGCGCAGCCAGCACCAGAACCGGGCGGTGGCCATGAAGATGCTCCGGGCGGCGCTCTACGAGCGGGAGCTGGAAGAGCGGGAGAAGGAGCGGCAGAAGCTGGAGGCCGAGAAGACGGAGATCGCCTGGGGGAACCAGATCCGGTCCTACGTGTTCCAGCCGTATACGCAGGTGACGGATCACCGCACGGAGCTGAAGATCGGCGACGTGGAGGGCGTGATGGACGGCGACCTGGATCCGCTCATCGAGGCCTACTTGAAGGAGTTCGGCGCCAGGGTGGCATGAGCAGCGAAGACGCAGTGCGAGAGCGAGGGGGCCGGGAGACGGCCGGCGAAGGGCCGGCGACCCCTGGGGACCCCTCCGACTCCGACCTGAGCCGGGTCGAGCAGGACCGCAGGGATACGCTGGAGACGCTCCGGGACCGGGGCATCGAGCCGTACGCCTACCGGTACGACGTCACCCACCACGCCGACGAGGCCGTGGCGCGGTTCGAGGCGGCGGAATCGGCGGACGACCTGGACGAGGCCGGGCTCGGCCCGGAGGTCCGGCTCGGGGGTCGGATCGCATCGCTCCGGAGCCACGGCAAGGTCAGCTTCGCGGACCTGGAGGACCGGACCGGGCGCGTACAGCTGTTCTTCCGGCAGAACGTGATGGGGGAGGACGCGTACGGGCTCCTGGACCTGCTGCACGTGGGCGACTGGGTGGGCGTCTCCGGCCGGACGATGCGGACCCGGATGGGCGAGCCGAGCGTGCAGGTCGAGGCGCTGTCGCTGCTGGCCAAGTCGGTCCGGCCGCTGCCCTACGGGAAGGTCGAGGAGGACGACGAGACGGGCGAGCGCGTCGTCCACAGCGGCTTCTCCGACATCCAGCAGCGGTACCGGCAGCGGTACGCCGACCTGGCGGTCCACCCGGAGGTCCGGGAGGTGTTCGTGAAGCGGGCCCGGATCATCCGGGCGATGCGGCGGTTCCTGGACGACCGCGGCTTCATCGAGGTGGAGACGCCGGTGCTCCAGCCGATCTACGGCGGTGCGCTGGCCCGGCCGTTCACCACGCACCACAACGTGCTGGACATGCCGCTCTACCTGCGGATTGCGGACGAGCTGTACCTGAAGCGGCTCATCGTGGGCGGCCTGGAGCGGGTGTACGAGATCGGGAAGGATTTCCGGAACGAGGGGATCGATCGGACCCACAACCCCGAGTTCACCATGCTGGAGTTCTACCAGGCCTTCGCCGACTACGAGGACATGATGGCGCTGGTGGAGGAGCTGGTGGCCCATACCGCCGAAGCGGCCGCCGTCGGAACGCAGGTGGAGCTCGAGGGGCAGGCCGTGGACCTGACGGCGCCGTTCCGTCGCGTGGCGTTCCTCGAAAGCCTGACCGCCGCCGGGGTCGACGCTCCGGCGATGACCGACGACGAGCTGCGGGCCGCCGGCCGGGAGGTCGGAGCCGACGACGTCGACACGATGGGCCGCGGCAAGCTGCTGGACGCGCTGTTCGGTGCGCTGGTGGAGCCGAACCTCGTCCAGCCGACGTTCGTGGTGGACTACCCCCGGGAGCTCTCGCCGCTGGCCAAGGCGAAGCGGGACGACGGCCGGCTGACGGAGCGGTTCGAGCTGATCGTCGGGGGCAGGGAAGTGGCCAACGCGTTCAGCGAGCTGAACGACCCGTTCGACCAGCGGGAGCGGTTCGAGGCCCAGGCGGAGCTGCGCGCGGCCGGGGACGACGAGGCCCTGCTCATCGATGAGGACTTCCTGAGGGCGCTGGAGTACGGGATGCCCCCCACGGGCGGGGTCGGGATCGGCGTGGACCGGCTGGTCATGCTGCTGACGGGGCAGCGGTCGATCCGGGACGTGATCCTGTTCCCGACCCTGCGGCCGGAGGAAGGCGGATGAAGGGCCTCTCGTGGTTCGTGGCCCGTCGCTATCTCGCCTCGCGGAAGAAGGGCGCCTTCGTGTCCCTGATCACGCTGATCGCGGTCGGTGGCGTGGTGGTGGGCGTGGCCGCGCTGATCACGGTCATCGCCGTGATGACGGGGCTCCAGCGGGACCTGCAGTCGAAGATCGTGGGGATGAACCCCCACGTCTACATCTTCGAGCAGGGCTCCG
Source organism: Longimicrobiales bacterium (assembly GCA_033722595.1). Taxonomy (GTDB): domain Bacteria; phylum Gemmatimonadota; class Gemmatimonadetes; order Longimicrobiales; family RSA9; genus JAWVYT01. The sequence goes on along the minus strand of JAWVYT010000114.1, from coordinate 2,169 downwards.
GCGGGTTCCGGATGCCGGTGTGGCGACCGGTAGCGGACACGGCCCGCCAGGCGCCGGGCGTCGTCGCGGTCAAGCCGTTCGTCATGACGCAGGTGGCCGTTTTCGTGCCGGGCGCCGACTACGCGCAGCCCGGGACCGTCTGGGGGCTCGACCCGTCCGAAGGGCCGGCGCTGGTGGACCTGGAGGACGAGATCCGGGCCGGGGAGCTCGACTTCGGGCCCACGGCGACGGGCTACCCGCCGATGCTCATGGGACGGCGGCTGGCCGAGAAGATGAACATCTTCCCGGGCGACACGGTGGTGATCGCGTCCATGGAGAACGTCCCGACCGGCCCGACGGGCGACATCGTGCCGGTCTTCCGGCGGTTCGAGGTGACCGACCGGTTCGACACCGGGATGTACGAGTACGACTCGGGGTACATGTACGTCCCGCTGGACGCCGCCCAGGAGCTGCTCGACCTCGGGCAGGGGGTCAGCGGGGTCGGGGTCACCGTGGACGACCCGTGGCGGGCCGACGAGACGGCCACGTGGATCCAGGACCGGCTGCCGTTCCCGTACTACACCAACGACTGGGTCATGCTGAACTCGGCCCTCTTCAGCGCGCTGAAGCTGGAGAAGATCGCCATGGCCGTGATCCTGTTCCTCATCGTGGTGGTGGCGGCGTTCAACATCATCAGCACGCTGATCATGGTGGTGGCCGACAAGACCCGGGAGATCGGGATCCTGAAGTCCATGGGGATGGACGACCGGACGGTCCTGCGGATCTTCATGCAGCAGGGGCTCGCCATCGGCGTGGTGGGAACGGCGCTGGGCACGGGTCTCGGCCTGCTCCTGACCTGGCTGCTCGACACGTACGAGTTCATCGAGCTGCCGGGGGACGTCTACTTCGTCGACACGCTTCCGGTCGCGCTCGACCCGCTGGACCTGCTCCTCATCGTGGGACTGAGCATCGTGGTGGCCTTCGTGGCCACGATCCACCCGGCCCGGCAGGCGTCGCGCATGGTCCCGGTGGAGGCGATACGACATGAATGATCCCCGGGATCCGGCGGTGCTGGACGCCGTCCGACCGCGGTCCCGGGACCGGGCCACGCCCGTGGTGGAGGCCCGCAGCCTGCGGAAGGTCTACGCCGGGGGCGGAGGGACCGAACTCACGGTACTGGACGGTGTAGACCTCCACGTGGCGACCGGGGAAGCGGTGGCGGTCATCGGGGCCAGCGGCGCGGGGAAGTCGACGCTGCTGCACCTGCTGGGCGGGCTGGACGCGCCCACGGGCGGAGAGGTCCGGATCGCCGGCCGGCGCCTGGGCGAGCTGAGGGGGCCGGAGCTGGCGGCGTTCCGGAACGAGGTCATCGGGTTCGTCTTCCAGTTCCACCACCTCTTGCGGGAGTTCACGGCGGTGGAGAACGTGATGATGCCGCTGCTGATCGCCGGGCTCGATCGGCCGGAGGCCCGGGACCGGGCCCTGGCGCTGCTCGACGACGTGGGCCTGGCGGATCGGGCGTCGCACCGGCCGACGGAGCTCAGCGGCGGCGAGCAGCAGCGGGTGGCGGTGGCCCGGGCGCTGGCGAACAGCCCGGCGCTCGTGCTGGCCGACGAGCCGAGCGGGAACCTGGACGCCCACACGAGTGAGCGGCTCCACGACCTGTTCTTCCGGCTCCGGGAGGAGCACGGCGTGGCGCTGGTCCTGGCCACGCACAATCGGGAGCTCGCGGACCGGACGGATCGGATCCTGAGGGTCAAGGAAGGCACGCTTACGAGCCTGTACCCGGACTGACATGCTTTGCGACCATTGCGGTGAGAACGAGGCGGTGATCCACCTCACCCAGATCGTGGACAACCAGATGGGCACGTACCATCTGTGCGAGTCGTGCGCCGCGGAGAAGGGCGTGGAGCCGGACCCGGGGATCCCGAACTTCCCGCTGACCGACTTCCTCGCCCAGATGGCGGAGGAGGAGTCCGAGCCGGTGGAGCAGGACCCGGGCGCGTGCGACTACTGCGGCACCACGCTCGAGGACTTCAAGCGGACGGGCCGGCTGGGCTGCTCCCACTGCTACGTGACCTTCGACGCCCACCTCCGCGGCCTGTTCCGCCGGCTCCACGGCGGCACGCAGCACGTGGGCAAGATCTACCTGCCGCCGGACCCCTCCGAAGCCGAGCGGACCGAGCAGCT
>JAWVYT010000113.1:0-6884 GCA_033722595.1 Longimicrobiales bacterium | reverse complement strand
GGCCAAGAGTCGGGTCCACCGGGCCCGGCTCCGGTTCATGGAGAGCGCGAGGGGGATCGATGCAGGCACATGACCGCAGCGTGGCGGGGATCCGCTGCACGGAGGTCCTCGATGACCTCTCCGACTACCTGGACGGCGAGCTTTCCGCGGACCGGGTCCGGCGGATCGAGGCGCACCTGCAGGGGTGCGACTGGTGCGAGCGGTTCGGCGGCGACTTCGCGGAGGTCGTCACGGCGCTCCGGTCCCGGCTGGGCGCGGCCCCTGACCCGCCGGGGGATGTCCACGCCAGGCTGATGGACCGGCTGAGCCGGACGACGGACGACTAACGCAGCCGCTGGAGCAGCGGGATCGCCCGGATCTTCTCCTCCGTGAGTGCGTCCCAGTCGACCCCGTCGGGTCGGGCGTAGGCGGTCTCGCACGGGATGACCTCGTCGGGCGTGACAATGAGATCCAGGGGGATGTCGTGGTCGGTCATGGGGATCCGGCCGGGCTCCACGACCTGGATCGGGTGTACGGTCGTGACGATCCGGGTCCCGGGCCCGATCAGGCCGGCCTCCCGGGCCACCGCGTACTCCAGGTCGCTGAACCCGCCACCCTTGCCCAGCCGCGCGCCGTCCCGGGCCACGGCCACGCAGCCCGTGACCACCAGCTCGACCGGCGCCAGCTCGTCGACGTCCGCCGTGCGCCCGTTCCTGCTGGCGCCCTTGATGGACGACGCGTTTCGCGGCGACTCATCGAGGTCGTCCGGGTCCAGGAGAAAGAACGGGTGCTCGTCGGCCAGCTTGGGCACGGCCATGTAGACGACCTTCCCGTCCTCCAGCGCCCGCTGCCGCACCGGCCACTGCGGCGAGTCGGGGTTCGCCTTCACGGTGCCGGCGCTCCGCCACGCGTCCGTGTCCTGCAGCCGGTCGGCCGCGCCGGCCGCTCCGGCGAAGTTCGGGATGCGACCCTGCGCCCCCGGGAACCGGTCCGCGCCCGCCTCTTCCAGCGCGGACCAGACCTCGTCGCGGAGCGACCGCTTCCGCTCCAGGAGGTCCGGGTCGCCACCCGCATCGTGATCGTGGCGGGTCACGCCAGGTCGTCGAAGAGGTCGAGCCAGCTCCTGAGCTGGCTGAAGATCATGAACTGGTCGTGGGCCCGGCGCTGCGCGGTCCGGGCCAGCGCCGCCCGCTCCGCCCGGTCGTTCAGCAGGTAGTCCAGCGCGTCGGCGATGGCCGACGGGTCCTCCGGATCGTCGATGAGCCAGCCGTCGCACGCGTGCGTGATCTGCTGACGGGGGCCGACCGCGCGGGTGTTGCTCAGGACGGGGATCCGCTTCCACATCGCCTCGGTGATGGTCAGCCCGAAGCCCTCTCTCAGTGAGTTCTGGACCACCACCGTGGAGCTCCGCTGCAGCGCGTTCACCATGAGTGCGTTGTTGCTCCGGTCCTCCATGGGCAGCGCGATAACGGCGATATCCTGCTTCATCTCGTCGTCCAGGTCGAGGTACGCCGCACGGAGCTCCTCGATGACTTCGAGACCCTCCGGGTCGTCCTGCACCGAAGCCGGGTCGGGGCCGGCCATCACCAGCCGGACCTGGCTGAGGCGACGGCGCTGGATCGCAGTCCGGTCGTTGCGCCGGGCGTAGAACCGCTCCTTCAGCTCCACGAACCCGTGCATCAGGGGCAGCCAGCCCTTGAGCCGGTCCCACCGGGAGATCTGCGTCACCACCGGTCGGATCAGGAGCCCGATGTCCGCGGGCAGCACCGCCGGTGCCCAGATCCCGTCGGCCTGGAGCCGCTCCGCGATATGGGCAAACGGTGGCTGGACCACCGGTCCCGGCGGCACGCTCAGCGCGCCGTTCGAGAGGATGCCCACGATGGCGTGCAGGTGCAGCTCGCGGTTCTTGTCCGACAGCGGGTCGATGGACGGGTAGATGATCCGGGCGCGGTCCCGGAAGTAGTCCGGGACGTACTCGTCCGCCGAGAAGACGCTCCGATCGTAGTCGTCCGCGTACTCCGCCAGGAACTCCCAGGCGGCGCGGGTCCGATCGTTCTCCTCGTCCAGCCCGATGTGGCAGCGCCAGATGGTCCCGATGTCCCGCTCCCGGCGGAGCGGTGCAGCCAGCCCCATGGGCTGGGGATCGTGGGCGACCAGGATGTCGCCATCCTCCATATGGGACGTCAGCGTTGCGGCGTTCTCCGTGTTCACCGCCTCGTAGACGGCACGGGCGTCCCCGGCCACGACGTCGGGCGAGCCGGTCCCGTGGATCAGGTTGTGGACCCCCTTGGTCAGCCGAAAAAACGGCTCGCGGTCGGTCTGGATCACGAACCACCGGGTCTCTACCCCGAGCTCGTTCAGGAGCGTGACCATCGTGGGGAGCATCTCGGCCACCCCGCCGCCCTGGGCCGTGGAGTTGACCATCCACACGGTGCGCCCGTCCAGGCGTTCCGCCACGGACCGGGCCCGGTCGCGGAGGCGGTCGGCCGCCGGGGCGAGGTGTGCGACCGCCTCGTAGTCCGACAGTGAGGGGCACTCGGGGATATCGACGATGAATCCGCTCATGCGCGCGCTCCCGGTTCGAGGACGTCGTCGTCGGGTTCCCGGCGCAGGAAGCAGGCCGACACGCGCTCAGTTGGCCGACGCGATGATGAACGTGTAGTTGTCTGCGAGCGTCCAGTGGGCGGCCTCACTGCCCACCAGCTTTTCCAGCGCGCCGCCCAGCTGCTCGTCCTCCGTCGTGATGGAAACGCCGAGGAGAACGCCCGTGTCCGGGTGCTTCGGGGTCCCGTCCGGCATCACCCAGTTCTCCCAGTCGAGCCGGTAGTGGTCCCGGTCGAAGGTGAACTCGGGGCTCAGGTAGGGAACGAGCTCGGGCGGCACCTCCCCGGGGTTCTGGTCCGCGGGCCACGCGTTGGTGTCGACGTTGTACTCGTACGCCGCCAGCCGGACGGTGTTGAGGTCGCCCAGCGCCTGAGCCGCACGGGCCCGGTAGACGAACGTCTGGTAGCTCGGGATGGCGATCCGGCCGAGGATCCCCACGAGCAGGACGACGATGACCAGCTCCACCAGCGTCAGCCCGCTGCGCGCCGTACGCATCACCGGATCCGGGCCTCGTCCAGGACCTCGGCGCCGCTGCCGACGAACTCGTCCAGCGGCAGGTCCGACCGGTAGGTCAGCGTGATCCGGTCCGTAGCGCCCGTGAGCTGGTACAGCTCCTGGTGCAGGCGCGTGTACTGCATCCCCGGGAGCGGCTCGCCCGCCTCGTCCAGCGTCTCCGGGAGCCGACCGGTCTCCTCGCGGAACGTCTTGATGCGCTGGGCCTGGACGTACATCGTGAACCGGAGCGCGGCCTCCTCCTGCTCGATGGGCTGCGGGGGCGGTGGCTCCAGCCGCAGGAACCCCGGCGGGAAGAGCCACAGCCACGCGGTGATCACGGCGAGCACGGCCACGGGCCAGTACGGACCACGCTGCTCCCGGCGCTTCTGCCGCTCGGCTTCCTCCAGCTGCTTCGCCCGGGCGGCCTGCGTCTTCTCGTGCTCCAGGACCTCGAGCAGCGCCTCGTACCGATCGCCGCCGCCCGAAATGTCGTGATCCCGGTTGGATGAGGGGGTTCGCTTCGTCACCGTTTCGCCCAGGGGAAAATGCCTCCCGAATCATGTCGACGGCACGACGGAAGGGCAACCGCCGCACCGACTTGGGCCGGAGGCCGGGATCGGCGCCGAGCCGGCCGGTCGGGACGGTCGACCGCTCCCCGCTGTCGACCGGCGACCGGCGCTGCGGCAGCCGACGGTGTTGGTCGACGCCCCGAACACGATTAGACTTCGGGGCCCCGAAATCCGGGAACGGGACGGCACGGTCCCGAGTACGAGTCGCGAGGCGCGCTGCGCCCCGCCCTCCACTTCACAGGCATACGAGCGTCCCATGAACCCACGTACGGCTCGATTCGCGGTGCTGCTGGCCGCCGCCTTCCTCCTCGGCGGCTTCGTCGTGCCCGACCAGAAGGAGCAGGCCGGGCCCGAGCTCTTCCGTGATGTGCTGACGCTGGTCAGCACCCGGTACATCGACACGCTCGAGGTGTCGGAGGTCTACGAGCGAGCCGCCGAGGGGCTCGTGGACGGCCTCGGCGATCCGTACGCCGCGCTGTACAGCCCCGAAGAGCTGGAGGAGTTCACCGTGGCTTACGAGGGCCACTACGCCGGGGTGGGGATGCTGATCGAGGCGCAGCCCGAAGGGGCCGTGGTCCGACGCGTCTTCCCGAACACGCCCGCCGAGCGGATCGGCGCACAGGCCGGCGACCGCGTCATCGCCGTGAATGGCGAGAGCGTGCAGGGGTGGCCGCTGGAGCGGATCTCCAATGCGCTGAAGGGAGAGCCCGGGACCGAGGTCGACGTGCTGTTCCTGCGCTACGGCGTGCCCGAGCCCATCGATGTCTCCATCACCCGGGCCGTGGTCCGGATCCCCGCCGTGCCGTACGCGACGACGGTGCACGGAGACGTGGGGTACGTCCCGCTCCTGCAGTTCAACGAGACAGCGGCGGAAGAGGTGGAGAGCGCCGTCCGGGAGCTCCTGGACGGCGGCGCCCGGGGCCTCGTGCTCGACCTGCGGGGCAACGGCGGCGGGATCGTCGAGCAGGCGGTCGGGATCGCTGGTCTCTTCCTGCCTGAAGGCACCGACATCGCCCGGCAGTGGGAGCGGAGCAGTGAAGACCGGGTGTACGCGAACCCGGCCGAGCCACTGGCCCCGGACGTCCCCCTCGTGGTCCTCGTCGACGGCGCCTCCGCCTCCGCCTCCGAGATCGTCGCCGGCGCGCTGCAGGACCACGACCGGGCCGTGGTGCTCGGCACCACGTCGTACGGGAAGGGACTCGTCCAGACGGCGTACCGCGTCAACGGGGGCTACGTGCTCAAGATGACGACCGGGAAATGGTTCACGCCGGTGGGCCGGAGCATCCACCGGGAGCGCGTCCTCACGAACGGTCGCCTGGTGGAGCTCACCGACTCGGCTCACTTCGCCGCCGGCCGGGACGAGCGGCCCACCTACCGCTCCGATGCGGGACGCCTGGTGTACGGCGGCGGCGGGATCACGCCCGACCTGGTCGTGGACGGCGATACGCTAACGACCGATGAGCAGACGTTCGTCCGCGCGATCCTGCCACACTCGCCCCAGTTCAGCACCGCCGCCTTCGACTACGCCGCCGAGCTGAAGGACCAGGTCGACGAGACATTCGTCGTGCGCGCAGAGTGGCGGGACGAGCTCTATCGCCGCCTCGTAGACGAGGGCGTGGAGATCGATCCCGAGGTCTGGGAGCAGGGCGCCTCCTATATCGATCGCGTGCTCATGGATCGTATCGGTCGCCTCGCCTTCGGGGACGCCTACGTGAAGTCCCGCGACGCCGAGAACGATGTCCAGCTGATGCGCGCCGTCGATGTGATCCGCGAGGGCGGGAACAGCCAGCGCGGACTCTTCGGCTACGTCGAGAGCGTGAAGGAAGAACAGGGCTGAACCCGCCGCGGGACGAGCGCTCGGCCCTGGCGGCCGCGCGCCCCGGCTCTCGCCCTTCGTCGCGCGGCCTGGCTCCCGCACCGCGTGCCGCGCCCCGGCCGTCGACCGCCCGCAGCTACGGATCGTGACACGCCAGGACTCCCCATTGACATGCCCCGCCGCCGCATTTATCTTTGATTCGAGATAAATGACGGACGCGCCCGGAACGGGTGGGCCGCACGGGACGGATCGGGGGTGAGCATGGGCGAGCTGAAGACGCGAGGGTTCCATCATATCACGATGGTGGCAAAGGACGCGCGGCGTACGGTGCAGTTCTACGGCGATGTCCTGGGCCTGGGGCTGGTGAAGAAGACGGTGAACTTCGACGACCCGGAGGCCTACCACCTGTATTTCGGGGACGACGTGGGCCGGCCGGGCACGCTCCTGACGTTCTTCGAGTGGCCGCGCTCGCCGAAGGGGCACTGGGGCGTGGGCGGCGTGCATCACCTGGCGCTCGGGGTGGAGACCGAGGACGCGCAGCTGAAGTGGAAGCGTCGCCTGGAGGATGCGGGCGTGCGTGTCACGGGCCCGTACGACCGGGGCTATTTCACGAGCATCTACTTCAGCGATCCGGACGGTCAGATCCTGGAGATCGCGACGGCCGGTCCCGGCTACCTGATCGACGAGTCGCCAGAGGCGTTGGGTCAGGAGCTCCAGATCCCGCCCGAGCGGATCATGCGCGGCGGGCGTGACGAGGAGGCCATCGCGGCGTTGACGTGGCCGGAGCCGGTGCCGGAGGTCACGCCGGACATGCGGCTCGACGGGATCCATCACATCAGCGGGATCACCGACGACCTGGAGCTGGCGCTGGACTGGTACCCGGCCACGCTGGGGTTGGAGGTCATCAAGCGGACGGTGAACCGGGACGACCGCGAGACGCATCACTACTTCTGGGGTGCGCGTGACGCGGAGGGCGGCGTGGCGCCGCACAGTGCGTGGACGCTCTTCGGCTGGAGCGGCTCGACCTACCGTGCCCGGGGCGGGACCGGCCAGACGCATCACGTCGCGTTCCGGGCGGAGGACGAGGAGCAGCAGGAGCGGTGGCGGGAGCACCTGCTGGCCATGGGAGTGGAGGTTACGCCGGTCCTGGACCGGCAGTACTTCAAGAGCATCTACTTCCGTGCACCCGACGGGCACCTGCTGGAGATCGCCACCGATGGGCCGGGCTTCCTCATCGACGAGTCGGAGGAGACGCTCGGCACCTCGCTGAAGCTCCCGTCGTGGCTCGAGCCGCAGCGGGGCACCATCGAGCCGGCGCTCAAGCCGCTGTCGTGATGCTCGACACCCGGACCCGGATCCCGGACGACGCGTCCGACGGGACGCCCGTCGTGGTTCTGCTGCACGGCCGCGGGGCCGACCTC
>JAWVYT010000112.1:0-6895 GCA_033722595.1 Longimicrobiales bacterium | reverse complement strand
TTCGAGTGGTTCCAGTGGCTGGCGGAGCGGATGATCGAGCGGGAAACGGAGACCGTTCCGATCCCGGCTCATATCGAGCACGCGAACTGGCGTCCCCGGCGTTGAGCGGCCGGGGCGGGGCGGGGGGTAAGGCGATGGCGGAGGAGCGGCGGTACGATGAGGACGAGGTCCGCGGTCGACCGGCTGACGGGCGAGCCGGTCGTCGCCCGGTAGGAGGCCCGAGGGATGAGGACGAGGGCACAAGCGTGCACATGAGAACGACCGCGGCGGCGGTTCTGGTGATCGCCACGCTGCTGGGCGCGGGGTGCGGGCCGGGGGACGAACCCGGGGCCGAAGGGGACGGCGCGGAGCCCGCTGCCGTCCTCCCCGACTCGGTCCGAGGGGACCTGGTCCGCATGGGCGTGGAGGACCAGGCGATCCGGGCGGAGCTCACGGCGGGGCGCCTGCAGGACACCGCGTTCGTCCGGCGCATGCTGGCCGGCGACTCCGCGCGATCGCTCCGGCTCCGTGAGATCGTGCACCGTTGGGGCTGGCCGGACACGGTGAAGGCGGGGCCGGAGGCGGCGGCGGGCGCGTTCCTGGTTCTGCAGCACAGCCCGCTGCACGGCTTCCAGGAGGCCGTGCTGCCGATGCTGGAGGCGAGTGTTCGCCGGGACGCCATGGCGGCGGCCGATGTCGCGCTTCTCGTAGACCGTGTGCTGGTCCGGCAGGGTCGGCCCCAGCGCTACGGCACGCAGTTCGACCTGCGGGATGGCCGGCTCGTGGCGGAGCCCGTCGAGGACCTGGAGCGACTGGCCGGGCGGCGCCGCGCCATGGGGCTGCCCCCGATGGACGAGTACATCCGGCTCCTGGAGGAAAGCTATGATGCCCCGGTGGTGGGTCCCGGTGAGCGCGGGCCGGCGCCGGACTCGCTGCGACCCGCCGGGCGCTGACCATGGAGGGATCGTGACCGAACCGTTTCCCGCGGCCGAGTCCGCGGTGACCCAGCTGCTGGTCGTCGGGGATGTGGACCGGTCCAGGCGTTTCTATACGGAAGTGCTGGGCGCCGAGCTGTACCGCGAGTACGGCGGCACGTCCGTCGTCCTGCAGTTCCTGGGCATGTGGCTCCTGCTGGTGACGGGAGGCCCGCCGACGGACGACAAGCCGGGGGTGACGTTCGAGCCCCCGACCCGCCCGGACCGTGTGGATCATCAGCTGACCATCCGGGTCCCCGACTGCCGGGGCGCGTACGAGGCCCTCCGGCGCCGGGGCGCCGAGTTCCTGACCCCGCCGGTGGACCGGGGCGGCGAGATCCGCTGCTTCTTCAGGGATCCGGACGGTCACCTGCTGGAGATCAGCGAGCTGACCGACTGACGCTGTTCCGGTGGCCCGTCGCCTTTGATCCTTTCGCCGGTCCGCGCGGTGTCGCATCTTTTGGTCGGAACCGACGGTCCACTCCCCCTCGAAGCCCCTGATGCTGAAGCCCATTTTCGAAGAGCTGCGCCGCCGCCGCGTGCTCCGCGTGGCCGGTTTCTACCTGGCCGCCGGGTGGGTCGCGTTCGAGGTGGCCGAAGGCACGTTCCCGCGGCTGGGGCTCCCGGACTGGACCGTGACGTTCGTGCTGGTCCTGCTGCTGCTGGCGTTCCCGCTCGTCGTGGGTCTCGCTTGGTTCTACGACGTGACCCCGGAGGGTGTCCGGCGGACTCGGCGCGACCTGCCCGTCCGGGAGCCCGATATCCAGCCGGAGGCCGAGTACTCCCGGGACCCCTCGGCCGACGCGTTGGCCAGCGTGGCGCAGTCCACGGGCTCCGGGGCTTTCGGCAAGATCGCCGTGACGGGCGCGATCCTGGTCCTGGCGCTGGCCGGCGGGGCCTTCGTTCTGCTCGGTGACCGGGGCGACACGGTCGCGGTGGCGCCCGACGCCATGGTCGTGCTCCCGTTCACCGTCCGGGGTGGCGACGATGTCGCGGTGCTGGCGGACGGGATGGTCGAGCTCCTGAGCGCCAAGCTGGACGGGATCGGCGACCTCCGGTCCGCCGACCCCCATGTGGTCCTGGGTCTCGCCGAGGGCGGCGTCGACCCGCCGGGCGCACGGCGGCTGGCTCGCCGGCTGGGCGCCGGCCACTACGTGCTGGGCAGCGTGCTCGAGTTCGGCGGCGGGCTCCGGCTCCAGGCGGAGATCTACGAGACGGAAGGCGCGGCCGAGCCGGTCGCCGCGGCCGGGGTCGAGGGTGACGCCACGGAGTTCCTGGCGCTGGTCGACGACCTGGCGGCGGAGCTGTTGGTGGCCGGGGACCTGGCGCCGCCGGGTCGGATGCCGCGGATCGCGGCGTTGACCACGCCGGACCTGGAAGCGCTCCGCTCCTTCCTCCAGGGCGAGCGCGCGCTGCGGGAGACCCGGTACGAGGAGGCGGTGGCCCACCTCCAGCGCGCCGTGGAGGTCGACTCGGCGTTCGCGCTGGCCCACTACCGGATGGCCGTGGCCGCGTCGTGGCTCGAGCGAGGCGCGCTGAAAGAGCGGGAGCTCCAGGTCGCGTTGCGGCACCAGGACCGGCTGGGGGAGCGGGACCGGGCGCTGCTGGCCGCGTTCACCGCCCGGGACGTGGGACGCCACGCGGAGGCGGACGAGCGGTACCGTCAGATCCTGGCCTCCTACCCGGACGACCTGGAGGCGTGGTACGAGCTCGGCGAGGTACTGGTCCACCGGGGCGCGTTCCTGGGCACGTCGCCGGAGGAGGCGAAGCGGCCGTTCGAGCGGGCCGTGGACCTCGATCCCGGGCACGGGGCCGCGCTCTTCCACCTGAGCAATATCGCCGCCTGGCAGGGTGATCTGGCGCTGCTGGACTCCGCCACGGAGGCGCTCCGGTCCCGGCTGGGCGGGGAAGGTCCCCTGAGCCTCGAGGCCCAGTGGGCGTTCGCCATGGAGGACTCGGCGGCCATGGCGCGCGTCCTCGACGAGATCGCACGCACGGCGCCGCGGGAGGACCCGTTCGCGCCCATCTTCGCGGCGTGGAGCGCACAGGGGAGCGATGCGATCCGCCGCATCATGGCGGCGGCCGAGGCCATGGCCTCCCCATCGCCGCTCGACGCGAGCATGGCGGAGGGCCTGGCGACGACCCTCGCGGCTCGCGGGCTCCCGGACGAGGGGGTCCGGTGGCTGGAGTCGGTGGAGACGGCCGACGGGTCGCCTCCGATCCGGACGGCGACACTGGCGCTGGTCCCGTTCCTCCGGACGCCGGAGGAGGAGGTCGTGCGCCTGAGGGACGCGCTGGAGGCCTGGGACCCCGGCCCGGTCCGGGAGGAGCCTCTGGAGCGGGCCGATCTGGCCTCGCTCGATCCGGTGCTGCCGCAGGCCCGGCTGTACCTGCTCGGTCTGGCCGAGACCCGCCTGGGCCGTAGCGGGGAAGCGCTGCAGCGGGCGCAGGCGCTGGAGGAGCTGGGCGGCGCGCCGGAGGTCCGGACGCTGGCCGCGGACCTGGCCCGGCACGTCCGGGCCCAGGTCGCCATGGACCAGGGGCTCATGGCCGAGGCGCTCCGGATCATCGAGTCGTCCTCGTTCTGGGAGGCCACGCCGTGGGACGAGCGGTTCTCCCTCCTCATGTCCCGGGGGGGACCGATCCAGCTGCGGGCGGACGCGCTCCAGGCGCTGGGCCGCTACCGGGAGGCGATCCGGTGGCACTCGGTGTTCGCGTTCTGGCCGGCGGCGGGGTACAGCGCCTACCGTCGGGCCCAGGCCTGGGATGCGCTCGGCGAGCCCGATCGGGCGGCCGCGGAGTACGCCGAGATGCTGCGGATCTGGGAGGATGCCGGGCCCCGGTTCTACGACCTGGTCGAGGACGCACGGCACCGGCTGGGCGCGCTGACGGCGGAACGGTAGCCGACCGGTGGACGGCGTACACGCTCCGATCGGGGCTTGACCGGATGGCGGCGGGGGAGCATTAACAGAGCATGTGCGCGCGCACCGTCCATACGGTGGGACCCGATGCTCCGCCGATCCCGGACCTCCAGGCCCGGCTCCAGGCGGTGGCGGAGCCCGAGACCCGGGAGTGGTGGACCCGGTATCTGAAAGGGGCCGCGAGCTTCCGGGGTGTGCCGATGCCGGAGATCCGCCGGGTCGTCGCCGGCTGGGTCGCCGACCACGCCCTGCTGGACCAGCCGGACGATCGGCTCCTGGCCCTCGTGGACGCCCTGTTCCGCCAGCCCGACACGGAGGACAAGCTCGCGGCCATCCTCTTCATCCAGGAGTGGCTCCTGCCCGCCGGGCGGGTCCGGTGGCCCGTGGCCCTGGGCCGGTGGAGCCGCCTGTTCGAGGATGGTGCCATCGCCGACTGGAACACCTGCGACTGGTTCTGCGTGAAGGTGCTGGGTCCGCTGATCCGGCGGCACGGCGAGGCGTGCGGCCGCGCGGTCGCCGACTGGATCGATGGCGACACACTCTGGCAGCGGCGGGCGAGCACGGTGGCGTTCGTGAACCTGGTCCGAGGCGACCCGCCGTTTCCCGGGCTGCCGGGTCTGGTGCTCCGGAACTGCCGGGCCCTGGTGAGCGAGGAGGAGCGATTCGCCCAGACCGCAGCCGGCTGGGTGCTCCGGGAGCTGAGCCGTACGGAGCCCGAGGCCGTGGAGGCGTTCCTGGCGGAGCACGGGGACGCGATGACGGCCGAGGCTCGGGCGAGGGCCCGGAGCCACCTGGACGACCGTTGACCCCGACCCCGACCGACCCATGACGCGACTCCTGATCGCCTACGTCCTCACGGCCCTCGTCTTCTTCGCGATCGACCTGGTCTGGCTGGGGCTCGTGGCCCGGGATCTCTACCAGCGGTTCCTGGGCCACCTGCTGGGCGACGTGCAGTGGGGGGCGGCCGTCGTATTCTACCTCCTGTTCATCGTGGGCATCTTCATCTTCGCGATCGTGCCGGCGGTCGAGCGCGGGTCGCCGACCCACGCGCTGCTCATGGGCGGCCTCTTCGGCTTCTTCACCTACGCGACGTACGACCTGACGAACCTGGCCACGCTCGAGGGCTGGCCACTCGGGATCGTCTTCATCGACATCGCCTGGGGGGTCGTCCTCACCGGTGTCGTGGCCTTCGCCGGGTACCAAATCATGAGCGCGCTCGGATAGCGAAGAGCGGCGGGAACTCCGGGGACCCCGCAATGGTACTCAGATCGCTCGCTACCCGTTTCCTCGACCGAAAGGATCCCCGGTGCTGGAGCCCGTGCATCGCGAGTGGCCCGCGATGACCCTGCTGCTGCTGGTTCTGGCGTTGGCCATCCCCTCGTCCACTGTGGGACAGGGCACATCCGTGAGGGCCGGCGCCGTGGAGCCCCTGCGACGCGGCGACCTCTCCCTCGCCGGCCCTTTCAGCGAGGAGCGGGCGCCCTTCGCGCTCCGGCTCGCCGGTCGGAACCGGCTCATCGCCTACCGGGTGGCGTTCACCACCGTCCTGCCGGGGGAGGTCCTCGAGCTCGCGCCGGCCAGTGGACGGGCCGGGTTCACGCTGCGCGCCGGGGCCGGCCGGGTCCTGGCCGAGACCGCCGCCGGCTGGCGGTGGGAGGCACCCGCGGAGCCCGGATCGTACGCGCTGCGCGTGGAGGACTCCGAGGGCCGGGCGGTGCATGTGAACGTGTTCGTGCTGGTGCCGAGCTCGGCGATCCGGAGCGCGGCCCTGAACGGCTACCGGATCGGCGCGTACCGGGTCACGGCCGGTCGGCCCCACCCGCGCGGCTTCATCGAGGCCCACAGGGCGGACGAGGACATCCTGGTCTCGCCCCATTTCACGCTGGGCCAGTTCCTGAGCAAGCAGCCCGGGTCACCGAAGTACGCGATCGTCTCCGTACCGCTGGTGATGAAGCTGGAGGCGGTCCTGGCCCGGGTCGTGGCCGCAGGACACGACGTCCGCACCCTGCACGTGATGTCCGCCTTCCGGACGCCGTGGTACAACCGTTCCATCGGCAACACGACGACGCTGAGCTACCACCTCTACGGCGAGGCGGCCGACATCTTCGTGGATGCCGACCGGAACGGCTACATGGACGACCTGAACGGCGACGGCGTGCGGGATGTGGCCGATGCCCGGGTCCTGTTCGGGATGGTGGAGCAGGTGGAGCGCGCGGAGCGGTCGAGGCTGCCGGGCATCCTGGTGGGCGGGCTCAAGGCGTACCGGAAGAACCAGGTCCGGGGGCCGTTCGTCCACGTCGACGTGCGGGGTCGGGCCGCACGCTGGTAGCGGCTCAGCGGCCGGGGACCGGAGCGGGCGGGGCCCGGTCCAGGGCGGCGGCGAGGGCCGGGTCGCGATCGTAGAGGTCGCGGCGAAAGTGGATGGCGCCTTCGGCGTCAGCCCACGCGGTCCAGTAGAGGAGGTGGACGGGCACCGGTGTGGGCAGGTTCACCGTCCGCTCCACCCGCTGGTCCACGACGCGCTGGATGCTCTCCCGGGTCCACCCCTGATCGCCGATCAGGTAGAGGGCCAGCTCCATCGGCTGCTCGACGCGGATGCACCCGGAGCTGAACGCCCGCTCCGCGCGAGCGAAGACCTCCCGCCCCGGCGTGTCGTGCAGGTACACGTTGAACGCGTTCGGGAACATGAACTTCACCCGGCCCAGCGCGTTCGACGGACCCGGCTCCTGGCGCAGCCGGTACGGGAAGTCGGTCGCCGAGAGCCGGCGCCAGTCCACGGTCGCGGGGTCGATCTCGCGCGCACCCGTGCCCCACCCCTGGAAGACCTTCATGTTGTTGCGGGCGAACCAGCTCGCGCCCTGACGCTGAATCTCCGGGAGCTTGTCCTGGACCGCCAGGTTGAACGGCACGTGCCAGTACGGGCTGAGGACCAGGTGGCTGATCCGGTCGCTGAAGACCGGCGTCTTGCGGAACGGCCGCCCGACGGCCACCCGCATGGTCATGACCTCCCGGCCCCCTTCC
>JAWVYT010000111.1:0-6953 GCA_033722595.1 Longimicrobiales bacterium | reverse complement strand
GTGGGTGGTGGAGGACGGCCGCGTGCGGCTGGAGGTCGGCGCGTCGTCCGGCGACATCCGGCTCACCCGGGAGATCATCGTGCAGGGAGGCACCCCATGAACCGCTCGCTCCGCCCGCTCGCCATCGCCGCCGTGATCATCGGCACCGGCGCCCAGATCGCCTGCCAGGGCTCGGGGCCGGAGACCGCACGGAGCGCCCCGTCCGCGGGCCCCGGCGACTACATCGCGACCGCGGCGGCGGAGGGCCGGTTCCCGCTGGCCGAAGCGGGTCGGCCGGCGGCCATCCACGTCGACCCGACGGCGCCCCCGGGCGTCGACCGGGCCGCCGCGTCCTTCCGTGACGATGTCGCCCGGGTCACCGGGACCGCGCCCGCCCTCCTGGAGGGCGAGCTGTCGGCCGCCCCGCCCGCCGGTCCGGTGGTGATCATCGGGACGCTCGGATCCGGCGGCCTCGTGGACCGCCTGGCGCAGGACGGCGTGGTCGACACGACGGGTCTGGCCGGGCGCCGGGAGGCGTTCGCCCTCCAGGTCGTTGACGGGCCGGTGGCGGGCGTGGACCGGGCGCTGGTCATCGCCGGCAGCGATCGTCGCGGCACGATCTACGGCGTCTACGACCTCTCGCAGCGGATCGGCGTGTCGCCGTGGTACTGGTGGGCCGATGTCCCGGTCGACCGGCACCAGGAGCTCCACGTCCTGCCGGGCCGGCACTACGAGCCGGGCCCCGAGGTCCGCTACCGGGGCATCTTCATCAACGACGAGGCGCCCGCCCTCTCCGGCTGGGCCCACGCCACGTTCGGCGGGTTCAACGCCGAGTTCTACGCCCACGTCTACGAGCTGATCCTGCGGCTGAAGGGCAACTTCCTGTGGCCGGCGATGTGGGGCCGGTCGCTCTGGGACGACGACCCCCGGAGCGCCGCGCTGGCCGACGAGTACGGCGTCGTCCTGGGCACGTCGCACCACGAGCCGATGGAGCGGGCCCACGTGGAGTGGGAGCGGTACGGCGAGGGGCCGTGGAGCTACGAGGAGAACGAGGCGCGGCTCCGGGCCTTCTGGCGCGAGGGGATCGAGCGTCGGGGCGACCACGAGACGCTGGTCACCATCGGGATGCGCGGTGACGGCGACATGCCGATGTCGGAGGACGCGAACATCGCGCTGCTCGAGCGGATCGTCGCCGACCAGCGCGCCATCATAGAGGACGTGACCGGCGAGCCGGCCGCCGAGACGCCGCAGGTGTGGGCGCTGTACAAGGAGGTCCAGGAGTATTACGACCGGGGGATGACCGTCCCCGACGACGTGACGCTCCTCTTCGCCGACGACAACTGGGGCAACATCCGACGGCTGCCGGACCCCGGGGCGGAGCCGCGGCCTGGCGGCTACGGCGTCTACTACCACTTCGACTACGTGGGCGACCCCCGGAACTACAAGTGGATCAACACGTCCCAGATCTCGCGGGTCTGGGAGCAGATGCACCTGGCGTGGGAGCACGGCGTCGACCGGATCTGGATCGTGAACGTGGGCGACATCAAGCCCATGGAGCTGCCCATCAGCTTCTTCCTGGAGTACGCCTGGGACCCGGACCGGCTGCCCGCGGACCGACTTCCGGAGTGGACCCGGAGCTGGGCGGCCGAGCAGTTCGGTGCAGCCCACGCCGACGCCATCGCGGACATCCTGAACGCCTACACGCGCTACAACAGCCGGCGGAAGCCGGAGCTCCTGTCGCCCGACACCTGGTCGCTGCACCACTACCGGGAGGCGGAGCGGGTGCTGGCGGCGTGGCGGCGGCTGGAGCAGACGGCCGCCCAGGTCCGGGACCGGCTGCCGGAGCGCTACCACGACGCGTACTACCAGCTCGTGCAGCACCCGGTGGAGGCGTCGGCGAACCTCAACGCGCTCTACGTGACCGTGGCACGGAACCGCCTGTACGCGCGGCAGGGTCGCGCCGCTACGGACCCGATGGCCGAGCGGGCCAGGGCGCTGTTCGAGCGGGACGCCGAGATCACCCGGACCTACCACGAGGAGATCGCCGGCGGGAAGTGGGACCACATGATGTCCCAGACCCACATCGGATACACGTACTGGCAGCAGCCGGAGGAGAACGTGATGCCGGACGTGGAGCAGATCACGCTCCCGGAGCCGGCCGCCATGGGCGTCGCGGTGGAGGGGTCGAGCGCGTGGTCGCCGGGCGACACCGCGGGCGGCGCTGACCTCGCGCTCCCGGCCATCGACCGGTACCGGCAGCAGACCCGCCGGGTCGTGGTCTTCAACCGCGGGCGGACGCCGTTCGACTTCACCGCCAGCGCCGGCGAGCCGTGGCTCCGGGTCCAGCCGGGGTCGGGGACCGTGGACCTCCAGGATACGCTGCGGGTGTCGGTGGACTGGGACCGGGCGCCCTCGGGGACCCACCGGGTACCCATCGAGATCCGTGGCCCGGACGGCCGGGCGGCCACGGTGACCGCGGTCGTCCGGAACCCCGCGTCGCCGGATCCCGGGACGGTGGATGGATTCGTCGAGAGCGACGGCTACGTGGCCATGGAGGCGGAGCACTACACCCGCGCCATCGCCGGGGGCGACCTCGAGTGGCTCCGGGTCCCCGGGCTGGGCCGCACCGGGTCCTCCATGACGCTCACGCCCGTCACCCACGAGCCGCTGGAGCCGGGCGGGTCGTCCCCGCGGCTCGAGTACCGGATGCACCTGTTCGAGGGCGGGGACGTGACCGTATACGCGTACCTCTCGCCCACGCTGGATTACGACGACACGGGCGGGCTCCGCTACGGCGTCTCCATCGACGACGGGCCGATCCGGGTGGTCAACGTGGTCGCCGACACGTCGCAGCCCGCGTGGGAGCAGGCTGTGGCGAACAACATCCGGATCGGGCGCTCGACGCACACGGTCGACGGCCCCGGGCCGCACGTCCTGAGGCTCTGGGCCGTGGACCCGGGCGCGGTGTTCCAGCGGATCGTGGTGGACACCGGCGGGCTGGAGCCGTCGTACCTGGGGCCGCCCGAGAGCTGGCGGCGCCCGTGATCGGCCGGCGCGCGGCCCGGGTGGCGACCGCGCTGGCCGCGCTGCTGGCTGCGGGCGCGCTCCCGGCCGGACCGGCCGCCGTGACGCCCATCGCCCCGGTGCCGGCCTCCGCCCAGGAGCGCGGCTCGATCTACCACGAAGGGTGGATCGACCTGAACAAGAACGGGCGGCTGGACCCGTACGAGGACCCCGGTCGCCCCATCCCCGAGCGGGTCGAGGACCTCCTGGCGCGGATGACGCTCGAGGAGAAGACCATGCAGACGGTCACCCTGTACGGGTACGGCCGTGTGCTGCGGGACCCGCTCCCCCGACCGGAGTGGCGGGAGGCGCTCTGGAAGGACGGGCTGGGCAACATCGACGAGCAGCACAACGGCGTGGTCGAGACGGAGCTCGCCTACCCCTGGCCGGAGCACGCCCGGGCGCTGAACGCGGTGCAGCGGTGGTTCGTGGAGGAGACCCGGCTGGGCATCCCCGTGGACTTCACCAACGAGGGGATCCGGGGGCTGGCGCACCACAAGGCCACCTCGTTCCCCGCCCAGATCGCCCAGGCCAGCACGTGGGACCCGGAGCTGATCGAGGCGATCGGCCGGATCACCGGCCGGGAGGCCCGGGCGCTCGGCTACACGAACATCTACTCGCCGATCCTGGACCTGGCCCGGGACCCGCGCTGGGGCCGTACGGTGGAGACGTACGGCGAGGACCCGTTCCTGGTGGCGACGCTCGGCGAGGCGGCGGTCCGGGGGCTCCAGTCGCAGCGCGTGGCCTCCACGCCGAAGCACTTCGCGGTCTACGGCGTGCCCGAGGGCGGCCGGGACGGCGATGCCCGGACCGCGCCCCACGTCGCGTCGCGGGACCTGCACGAGCTCCACCTGTACCCGTTCCGCCGGGCCTTCGCGGCCGGCGCGCTGGGGACCATGAGCTCGTACAACGACTGGAACGGGCTGCCCGTGACCGGGAGCCGGTACTTCCTGACCGAGCTGCTGCGCGACACCTACGGGTTCGAGGGCTACGTCGTCTCCGACAGCCGGGCGGTGGAGGACCTGGTCGACAAGCACCGGGTCGCGGTCGACCGGAAGGACGCGGTCCGGCAGGCCATCGAGGCGGGGCTGAACGTACGGACCGACTTCTCCGACCCCGGCCTCTGGGTCCTCCCGCTCCGGGAGCTGGTGCGGGAGGGCACGGTGGCTACGGAGACGCTCGACGACCGGGTCCGCGACGTGATCAGGGTGAAGCTCCGGCTCGGGCTCTTCGACCGCCCGTACGTCGAGGACCCGGACGCGACGGAGCGGACGGTCCGCTCCGATGACGCGCTCGCGATGTCGCTGCGGGCCGCACGCGCGTCCCTGGTCCTGCTGAAGAACGACGGCACGCTGCCCCTCGATCGCGGCGCCCTCCGCTCCATCCTGGTCACCGGCCCGATGGCCGCCGCCACCGAGTACGCCGAGAGCCGGTACGGCGCCAACCACCTGGACGTGACCAGCGTGCTGGACGGACTCCGCACGCACGTGGGCGCCGAGGTGGAGGTCCGGTACGAGCGCGGTGTGGCGGAGACCGACGACGACTGGCCCCACAGCGAGCTGTTCGACGACCCGCCGCCGGACAGCGTGCTGGCGGGGATCGAGGCCGCCGTGGCGCAGGCCCGGTCGGTGGACGTGGTCGTGGCCGTGATGGGCGGCGGCAACGCCGTCGTCGGCGAGAGCCGGTCGCGGACCAGCCTGGATCTGCCGGGGCACCAGCGGGCGCTGCTCCGGGCACTGCACGCCACGGGCACGCCCCTGGTGGTCGTGCTGGTCAACGGGCGGCCGCTGACCGTGAACTGGGCGGACCGGCACGCGGCCGCGATCCTGGAGGCGTGGTTCCCGACGGAGGCCAGCGGCCGGGTCATAGCGGAGGCGCTGTTCGGCGACATCGAACCCGGCGGCCGGCTGCCGATCACGTTCCCGCGGACCGTCGGCCAGATCCCGCTGGCGTTCCCCCACAAGCGGGCGTCGTGGGCGCCGGAGGCCGACTGGGTGGGCGTGGACACGCGCGTGAACGGGCCGCTGTACCCGTTCGGCCACGGCCTTACCTACACCACGTTCGAGTACGGGGACCTGCGCGTCGAGCCGGCCCGGGCCGCGCCCATGGACACGGTCACGGTCTCGTTCCGGGTGACGAATACGGGGAACCGGCCGGGAGACGCGGTGCCGCAGCTCTACGTCCGCGACGTGGTGGCCACCGTCACGACCTGGGACATGCGGCTCCGGGGCTTCCAGCGGATCCGGCTGGAGCCCGGTCAGTCCCGGACGGTCACCCTGCGGCTGGGCCCCGAAGACCTGTGGATCCTGGACCGGGCGATGCAGTGGACGGTGGAGGCGGGCACGTTCGAGGTGATGGTCGGCGCGTCATCGGCCGACCTCCGGCTCCGCGGCTCGTTCGAGGTGACGGAGACGGCCCGGTTCGGGGCGGTCCCGACGCCCGTGGCGGAGCGGTAGCCGCTACCCGCCCAGCGCCTGGTGCACGGCCCAGTAGGCCGGCTTGGGCTCGTAGCCCGCGTCCAGCAGCAGCGCGCTGCCCCACCCGGTGAAGGTGCCCGGGACCCACGAGTAGGCGTCGGTGAACCCCCAGGTCACCACCATCCGGCAGGCGGACACCTCGAGGCACACCTCCACCACCATGGCGTAGTCCGCCGCCTGCTGCACCAGCTCGCTATTCGACGCCGGGAGCTGGATGCGGACATCCAGCTCGGTCACGTGCACCAGCAGCCCCAGGTCGGCGAACCGCTGGAAGTTGGACCGGAGCGTGGACCGGGACGGCAGGCGACCGACCTCGTAATGCGCCTGGAACCCGATCCCGTGGACCGGCACACCGGCGCTCAGCAGCGCGGAGAGCATGGCGTGGACCGAGTCCGACTTCTCGTTCAGCCACGAGATCCCGTAATCGTTGTAGAAGAGCTGCGCGGCGGGGTCCGCGGCGTGGGCCGCCCGGAACGCAGTCTCGATGTAGTCGCGCCCGAGGTGGTCCGCCCAGAACCCCGGCCGGAGCGTGCCGTCGCCCAGCACGGCCTCGTTGACCACGTCCCACGCGACCAGCCGGCCGCCGTACCGGCCGGCCACCGTGGCGATGTGGTCCCGGAGGATGCTGTCGGCCTCCGCGGCCGTCCAGCTCCCGCCGGTGAGCCAGCTCGGGAGCTGCTGGTGCCAGACCAGCGTGTGTCCCCGGACCGCCATCCCGTGGCTCTCCGCGAACGACACGACTGCGTCGGCGGCATCGAAGGCGTAGCGGTCGGGCTCCGGGTGGATCGGCCCGAACTTCATGGCGTTCTCCGGCGTGGCCACGTTGAACTGCTCCGACAGCACGCGCCGGTACGTCTCGGCGGCGGAGACGTTCAGCGCCGCGCCGGCCGCGCTGCCGAGCCCCAGCCCCTGGGCGTCCGCCAGGTCCCGCAGCGCCGTGACCGTGTCCAGCGGGTTGACGTCCACCGGCGGGTCCGTCGACCCGCCGTCCCCGCAGCCGCCCAGCAGCACCCCGAGACCCAGGATGACCGCGCTGAGCCCGCGGACGCGGCCGTGCGGTCCCGGGTCCGGTCGGGCCGGTCCCGCTCCAGCGCGGAGTGTCGGAAGCTCGAGGGCACCTCCCCGCCGTTCCACCGCCCGTCGGGCCCTCATGGCGTCACCTCCACGGTCTCCCGGAGCCGGATGTCCGCCGAGGACGCGCCGACCTCGAGGACCACGGGCCCGGGCTCGACGACCCACCGGTCGAGGCCTGGGTCCCAGTAGGCCAGGTCGTCGGCCGGCAGCGGGAGCGGGACCGTCCGGGTCTGCCCCGGCTCCAGGGTGATGCGCCGGAACCCCTTCAGCGCCTTCCGCGGCCGCTCCACCGCGGACCGGGGGTGGCGGACGTAGAGCTGCACGACCTCGTCGCCGGCCCGGTCGCCGGTGTTGGTCACG
>JAWVYT010000110.1:0-6970 GCA_033722595.1 Longimicrobiales bacterium | reverse complement strand
TACGACAGCGATCACCCCCGATCGCTCGGCGAGGTCGGGAAGTGCGGCGTCGCCATCTCGAGCCTGGCGGACATGGAGACGCTCTTCGATGGCATCCCGCTGGACCAGGTCAGCGTGTCCATGACCATCAACGGCCCGGCGATCATGCTCTTCTGCTTCTACGTGGTGGCCGCCGAGAAGCAGGGCGTGTCGCCGGATCGGCTTCGGGGCACGGTCCAGAACGACATCCTGAAGGAGTACCAGGCGCAGCACGCGTGGATCTATCCGCCGGAGCCCGCGCTGAAGCTGATCGTCGACATGTTCGAGTGGTCCAGCGAGAACGCGCCGAAGTACAACCCGATCAGCATCAGTGGCTATCACATCCGCGAGGCCGGCTCCACGGCGGCCCAGGAGCTGGCGTACACGCTGCGGAACGGGCTCGAGTACGTGAAGCGGGGGATCGAGCGGGGACTGGACGTGGACGACTTCGCGCCCCGCCTCTCCTTCTTCTTCGACGTCCACAACGACTTCTTCGAGGAGATCGCCAAGTTCCGGGCGGCCCGTCGGATCTGGGCCCGGCACCTGAAGGAGGAGTTCGGCGCCGGGCGACCCGAGAGCTGGCGGCTCCGGACCCACGCCCAGACGGCGGGCGTGAGCTTGGTCGCGCAGCAGCCGGAGAACAACATCGTGCGGGTCGCCTACCAGGCCATGGCGGCGGCGCTGGGCGGGACCCAGAGCCTGCACACCAACTCCATGGACGAGACGCTGGCGCTGCCCACGGAGAAGAGCGTCCGGATCGCGCTCAGGACCCAGCAGGTCCTGGCGTTCGAGACGGGCGTGCCGAACACCATAGACCCGCTGGCCGGCTCGTACTACGTGGAGAGCCTCACGGACCGGCTGGAAGAGGAGGCCGAGGCCATCTTCGACGAGATCGAGGCGATGGGCGGTGTCGTCCCGGGGATCGAGCAGGGCTACTTCCAGCGGGAGATCGCACGGAGCGCGGAGCGGCAGCAGCGCGAGATCGACTCCGGGGAACGGATCGTGGTCGGCGTGAACGAGTTCACCGGCGGCAACGAGGACGCGGAGATCGAGATCCTGAAGATCGGCGAGGAAGCGGCGGAGACGCAGGAAGAGCGTCTCGAGCGGCTCCGGGCCGAGCGCGACGAGGCGCGGGTAGAGGCCACGCTGGAGCGGCTCCGGGAGGCCGCCCGGAACGACGAGAACGTCGTGGAGCCGATGCTCGACTGCGTCCGCGCCTACTGCACCCTGTTCGAGATCCGGAACGCGCTGGAATCGGTCTACGGCAGCTTCAAGGAGCCCGTGTTCTTCTAATGGCGCCATTGAAGGCCGTGCTCCTGGACGCCGGGGGCACCCTGATCCATCCTGATCACACCTTCATCCTGGACCTGCTGGCCCGGGAGGGCGTGGAGGCCGTCGAAGAGGACTACGACCGGGCCCGCCGGGCGGCGGACGCTGCAGTGGGCGACATCCTCCGCTCCGACGACCCCGGCACCGACCAGACCCGCATCCGGGCCTGGTTCGGCAGGCTCCTGCTCTCCCTGGGGCTGCCCGAGTCCCGGCTCGAGGCCGTGGGCCGCGAGATCCGCCGCCGCCACGAGGAGGGCCGCCTGTGGGTCCGGACCGTGCCCGGGACCCGGGAGGTGCTGCAGGGGCTCCGGGCCGATGGGCTGCGGCTGGCCGTGATCTCGAACGCCGACGGGCGCGTCGCGACCTACCTGGAGCACGCCGGGCTCGCGGACCTGTTCGAGCTCATCGTCGACTCCGGGCTCGAGGGCGTGGAGAAGCCGGACCCCGCGATCTTCCGCACCGCGCTGGAGCAGCTGGGGGTCGAGCCGGGCGAGGCGGTCTACGTCGGTGACACGTGGCCCGTGGACGTAGTCGGCGCCCGACGTGCGGGGATCGACCCCATCTACCTGGCGGCCGACCACGGGACCGACGGGGACCTCGACGGGGTCCCGCGGATCACGGGGATCCACGAGCTGCCCGAGGCGCTGGGAACGCGGAAAGGCACCTAGATGGAGCACGAGATCCCCGCGGCCCTCACCCTGGCGGAGATCCTCTGGCGACTCGGGCTGGCCACGCTGCTGGTGGCGGCCAACGGGTTCTTCGTGGCCGCGGAGTTCGCGCTGGTGGGCGCCCGCCGGACCCGGATCGACGGGCTGGCGGCCGAGGGGATGCGGCGGGCCAGGATCGCACGCGAGGCGATCACCCACCTCGACCACTACATCTCCGCGACCCAGCTCGGGATCACCCTCGCCTCCCTGGGGCTGGGCTGGGTCGGTGAGAGCACGCTGGCGGTGATCTTCATCGAGGTCTTCGACGGGCTGCCCGAGCCGATGAACGTGCTGGCCGCTCACGGCGTCGCGGCTACGCTCGCGTTCGCGCTGATCACCGTGATGCACATCGTCCTCGGGGAGCTCGCGCCCAAGTCCGTGGCGCTCCTGTACCCCGAGGAGGTCAGCCTGTGGACGGCGGGGCCGCTCATCGTCTTCTCCCGGATCTTCACGCCGTTCATCCACGTTCTGAACGGGTCGGCGAACCTGCTGCTGAAGGCGCTGGGCATGCGGGCGGCGACGGAGCTCGAGCGGATCCACCGCCCCGAAGAGATCGAAATGCTCCTGGATCAGAGCTACGAGTCGGGGCTCCTGAGCAAGGAGCCGGTGGATATGATCCGGGGCGTGTTCGACCTGTCCGAGACCACCGCCGGCGAGGTGATGACACCCCGGACCGAGGTGGTGGCGCTGGACGTGCAGATCACGGTCGACGAGGCGGCCGACGCGATCCTGGCGTCGCGACACTCCCGGCTCCCGGTCTTCGAGGAGAACCTCGACCACGTGGTCGGGGTGGTCCTTGCCCGGGATGTCTGGGAGGCGCAGCGGGAGGGCATCGCGGAGCTCGCGGGACTCGTCCGGCCGGCCGCGTTCATGCCCCAGAGCAAGACGGTGGAGGACCTCCTCCGGGACATGCAGCAGGGGCAGATCCAGATCGTGGTGGTGGTGGACGAGTTCGGGGGCACCGCCGGGATCGTGACCATCGAGGACCTGATCGAGGAGATCGTGGGCGAGATCCGGGACGAGCACGAGGAGGCCGACGAGGAGATCCTCGACACCGGAGACGCCACCCTGCTGAGCGGGACGGTCCCGGTGACCGACCTCAACGAGCGCTACGGTCTCGAGCTGCCGGAGGGCGATTACACGACGGTGGCCGGATACACGCTCGGCCGGCTGGGTCGCCTGGCCCGGCCGGGCGATGAGGTGGCCTTCGACGGTGGACGGCTCCGGGTGCTGGCCGTGGACGGACGCCGGATCCTCCGGATGGCCCTCTTCCTCGAGCCGGAGACCGAGCCGGACGAGGACGCCGCCCCGGTCACCTGACGCTGCGTACGGTGCCGGCCTCCGACCCGGACTTCTTCGACCTCGCGTACTACCGGCTCCTGGCCCCGTTCCACACGGAGGCCGGGGCCCGGCGCGAGACGGCCGCGATCCGGGAGCTCCTGGGGCTGGCGCAGGGCGACCGGATCCTGGACCTCGGCTGTGGCTGGGGGCGGCACACGACGCTCCTGGCCGGCGCCGGGCACGACGTGGTGGGGCTCGACCTCTCCCTCCCGCTCCTCCGGCGCGTACGGCGCCGGACCGGCCCCGACGACCACCCGGGGCGGGCCGGGACACCGCTCCGCCTGGTGGCCGGCGACATGCTGCGCCTCCCGCTGGCCGACGAGCGCTTCGATGTCGTGCTGAACCTGGCTACCTCCCTCGGGCTCTTCCTGGACGACGCGCCCGCGACCCGCGCCCTTGCCGAGGCCCGGCGCGTGCTCCGCCCCGGCGGCCGGCTCCTCCTGGAGGGCATGCACCGCGAGGAGGTGGAGCCGGCGTATGCCCGCCGGGACGGCTGGATGCTGGAGGATGGGACCGAGGTTCGCGTCCGCCGTCGGCTGGACCCGACCGGCGTGAGCCACGAGGTGCTGCGGTGGGAGGGACCGCAGGGGTCGGGAGAGAAGCGGCACTCCCTCCGACTGCGAACGGGAGAAGAGGTGCTGACGCTGCTCCGTGCGGCCGGGCTGGCGGTGCTGGCGAGCTACGGCGACTGGACGGGCGAGCCGTTCCAGGCCTCCTCACCACGACTCATCGCAGTGGCCGGGCGGACCTGATCTCCTTACTTTTCCGGCCCAACCGAACGAACCGAGGGAGCGGAACGCGATGGAGGATCGGAAGATACGGGTTCTGGTCGCCAAACCCGGGCTGGACGGCCACGACCGCGGCGCGAAGGTCATGGCCAGCGCCATGCGGGACGCCGGCTTCGAGGTCATCTACACCGGGCTCCACCAGACGCCCGAGATGATCGTGAACGCCGCGATCCAGGAGGACGTGGATGTCGTGGCCCTGTCGATCCTGTCCGGCGCCCACATGACGCTCTTCCCTAAAGTGCTGGAGCTCCTCGAGGCGGAAGGCGCCGACCACGTGCTGGTGACCGGTGGCGGGATCATCCCCGAGGAGGACATGGAGGCGCTGGAGGAGATGGGGGTCGGGCGCCTGTTCGGGCCGGGCACCCCCACCGGCGAGCCGATCGAGTACATCCGGGACTGGTTCGCCGAGCGACGCGCGGCGGGCACCGCATAGGTCGTGGGGGGCGACGAGTCACGGCTGCGGCGCCTGGTCGGGGAGCTGGATGAGCTCGAGATCCGGCTCCGGCAGGGGGGCGGCGAGAAGCGCATCAAGCGCCAGCACGACGCCGGCAAGCTGACGGCACGGGAGCGGATCGCGCTCCTGCTGGACCCACGGACGCCGTTCCACGAGATCGGGCTGCTGGTGGCCTACGACGACTACGACGGCCAGGCGCCGGCGGCCGGCGTGGTCACCGGAATGGGCACCGTCCACGGTCGTCCCATCGTGGTGGTCGCCAACGACGCCACCGTGAAGGCCGGCTCCTGGTGGCCCGAGACCATCAAGAAGATGCTCCGGGCGCAGGAGATCGCCATGCGATGCCGGATCCCCATCGTCTACCTGGTGGACTCCGCCGGCGTGAACCTCCCGTACCAGGGCGGGGTGTTCCCGGGCCAGTACGGGGCGGCGCGGCTGTTCTACTACAACTCGATCATGCGGCGATACCTGCACGTGCCGCAGATCGCCGCCGTCATGGGGCCGTGTATCGCCGGGGGCGCGTACCTGCCGGCCCTGTCCGACGTGATGTTGATGGTGGAGGGTACCAGCTTCATGGGGCTCGGCGGGCCGAACCTGGTCAAGGGGGCCACCGGGGCCACCGTGGAGGCCGAGGAGCTGGGCGGCGCCTGGACCCACAACGCCATCAGCGGCGTGGCGCACTACCGCGCGCCGGACGACCGGGCCTGCATCGACCGGATCCGCGATCTGATCGAGGAGCTGCCGTACGCGCCGCCCCGGGCGGCCGTGCGGTCGGGCGAGGAGCCGGCCCGACCCGTGGCCAGCCTGTACGACGTGCTCCCGGACGACCACCGGCAGCCCTACAGCATGGAGGCCGTCCTGGCCGCCGTGCTCGATGGGGGACACTACGACGAGTTCCAGGCCGATCGTGCCCCGGAGCTGCTCTGCGCCAATGCCCGGATCGACGGCGTGGCCGTCGGGATCCTGGCGAACCGACGGGGGATGATCGACGGCCCCGGCGATGGGCCGCCGAAGTTCGGCGGGATCATCTACACCGAGAGCGCGGAGAAGGCGGCCTACTTCATCGAGACCCTGAACCGGCACCGGACACCGATCCTGTTCATCCAGGACGTCAGCGGGTTCATGGTCGGGATCGATGCCGAGCAGTCGGGCATTATCCGTGCAGGCGCCCGGTTCGTGGAGGCCATGGCGACCGCGGGCGTGCCGAAGCTGGTCCTGACGCTGAACCACGCGTCCGGGGCCGGTTACTACGCCATGGCGGGGCAGGGATTCGATCCGGATTTCATTTTCACACTGCCGACGGGGAGGATGGGCGTGATGGAAGGAGAGAGCGCGGTGGTGGCCCTGTTCGGGCCGCAGCTCGACGAACGGAAGCAGGCGGGCGAGGGCCCCGATCCCGAGCTGCAGGAGAAGATGGACACCGTGCGGGCCGACTACGAGCAGCAGCTCGACGCCCGCTACGCCGCCGCGCGCGGCTTCGTCGACGCCGTGCTGCGACCGGAGCAGCTGCGGCCGGCGCTCGGCTTCGCGCTCCGCGCCGCCCTCCACAACCCCGGCCCGCACATCGGGCCCTTCGGCACGCTGGAGGCGCTGTGAGCGAAGGACGTCAGGGGAAGCCGAGAGGACCGGGGATGCCGGGGACGCCCGCGCCGCCGGGGAAGACCCGACATACGCTGGTCCGGCGGCTGGTGCTGCCGTTCCAGGAGTTCTTCCGGGCGGAGTCGGCCAGCGGGATCATCCTGCTGATCTGTGCCGCCGTGGCGCTGG
Organism: Longimicrobiales bacterium; assembly: GCA_033722595.1. GTDB lineage: Bacteria > Gemmatimonadota > Gemmatimonadetes > Longimicrobiales > RSA9 > JAWVYT01. The sequence continues at coordinate 566 of JAWVYT010000110.1, read as the reverse complement.
TCTGGGCGAACTCGCCGTGGGGCGAGAGCTACTTCCACCTGTGGGAGACCCACGTGGTGGTGGGCGGCGGGCCGCTGGTTCTGGACTACTCGCTCCATTACTGGATCAACGACGGCCTCATGGCCGTGTTCTTCTTCATGGTGGGGCTCGAGATCAAGCGGGAGGTCATAGTCGGGGAGCTGGCGTCGCCGAAGCAGGCGGCGCTGCCCATCGCGGCCGCCGTCGGCGGGATGGTGGTCCCCGCGGGCATCTTCGTCCTCTTCAACGCCGGCACCCCGGAGCTCCGGGGCTGGGGCGTGCCCATGGCCACCGACATCGCGTTCGCGCTGGGCGTGCTGGCGATCCTCGGGGATCGGGTCCCGTCCGGTCTCAAGATCTTCCTGGCCGCGCTGGCGATCGTGGACGACCTGGGCGCGGTGCTCGTGATCGCGCTGTTCTACTCCGCCGGCATCGACTGGATGATGCTGATGTACGCCGGCATCACGTTCATCCTCCTCATGGGCGCGAACCGGGGCGGGATCCGGCGGCCCGCGGTGTACACGCTGCTCGGCGTGGTCCTCTGGTAC
>JAWVYT010000109.1:0-6973 GCA_033722595.1 Longimicrobiales bacterium | reverse complement strand
TAGAGGTTCCGGGTCATGACCGTCGCCTCGGCCGTGGCGCCCGGGCCGGACCCGAGGTCACACGCACCGACGGCAAGGACCGCGAGCAGGAGAACGAGACAGCGAGGGGTGTTGGCGAGTCGTGACGAACCAGGCACGGCGTTCCTCCAGGGGATCGGTTGGCGACAGGTAGAGCGCGTAACGCTACGATCACCAAGCTAGGCGGGACGACCGGTCGGGGGCAACGCCCCGAGCCGGTCGCCCACCGGCTCGGGGCTCGAAGTGCCTACTGGTCGCTCAGCGCCCGCATGAAGGCCACGATCGCGTCCACCTCTTCCACCGTCAGCCCCAGGTTGCCCATGTTCTTGGTGTCCAGGTTCTCCGGGTGCTCGGGCGGCGGCCAGCAGCCGATGCCCGGCGAGGGCCCCCAGAGACTCGGGTCGGAGAGCTCGGCACCTTCGCACGTGCGGAGTACGTCCCGGGTGTTGTAGAACTGGACCACCTGCTCCAGCGTGACGAGGCTCCCGTTGTGCATGTACGTCCGGTTGGAGCCCACGGCCACGTTGCGCACGGTGGGCGTCTTGAACTTTCCAGCGTCGGCAGCCTCGCCCGTGAAGCCGCCGAGCCCGGGGTCGAAGGCGGTGACCCCGAACGGGTACACCGGGTGGTCCGGGTTCCTGGGCACGCCCAGGTTGTGGAACGCGAAGTCGGTGAACAGCGGCTGGTCGCCCTTCACCTCGTGACACTGGTGGCACTTGCCCTTGCTCGAGAAGAGCTGCTCGCCGTCGGCCTCCGTCGCCGTGAGCTGCCCGGCATCGAACCTGGAGCTGAAGGTGTTGAGGGTCGCCTCGAACTCCGCGATGGAGAGGGCGACCTGGTCGTACGCCGCCTCCACGGTGGCGCGATCCGCGTCGGTGAGGGCCACGTACACCCCCGGCTCGGTGACCAAGGTCGTGCAGGTGGTCTCGACATCGCCCGGGAACTTCACGGTCTCGATGTCGGTCCCCCAGACGGGCCTCCATAGCGACAGCAGCGTCTCCGACTCGGTGATCCGCAGGATGACGCACGCCTCGTCCGGCATCGCCTGCTCCGCCGGGTTCAGGAACGGACCCAGCGCCTGGTCGGCGGCCGGATTGCCCAGGATCAAGCCGGTGGCCCGGCCGTCCCAGAAGGTTCCCCCGGACGCCCCCTTGCCGGACCCGTCGAAGATCGGGGTGAGGGTGGCGTACGCGGCCGTGGGCGGCTTGCGGTCGCCGAACGCGCCGGGCACCGAGCCCTCCACGACCGAGCCCTCGGTCGTCACGGTCGAGAGCGGGGCCGCGAAGCCCTCGGTGGGCTCGTGGCACGTGCTGCACGCCTGGTTCCCGTTCAGCGACAGCGCTTCCGCGAAGAACAGCGCTTCGCCGAGCGCGGCCATGGAGGCGACCGGCCCCGTATCGCCCCCGTCGCCCGGCTTCCCCTTCTCGCCCCCCTTCGCGTGGAGGGCGTCCTCCGGGGCGATCGACGTGGACAGGTCGGAGCACGCCGCGACGGTCGTGACCGCCAGCAGGACAAGGAGCGGGGTCGTCTGCATGCGCATGGATACACTCACTGTCGATCACGGCCGCCGCAGGGGGCCCCGGCGTTCGGTTGGGCAAGCGTCCCTCCCGGGCCCGGGGATCGACGGTCCTGCCCGGGGAGGGATCGGACCACGGTCAAAGATGCGTCGGCCCAGGGCGCCCGGACTGTAGGGGATGAGAGGATATTCATGCGGGGATCCGCCCCACCACCGGCCCGGCGCCGTCGACGAAAATCGATGGGAGCACATGGCACGGCTGTTGCCCGATCACCGGGTGAGCAGGGCCGGGCTCGGCCGGAGGGCCGTGACCCGGCGGAAGCGAACTATCGATCGGAGAGAGCACCATGCGCGCTGCGTCGGTCATCGGCATCATCCTGATCATCATCGGGACTGCGGGCCTGATCTGGGGCGGCTTCGAGTTCCCTCGCACTCGCGAGGTGGCGGAGGTCGGTCCGGTCGAGGTCCAGGCCGAGACGCAGGAAGAGATCTCGATCCCGGGGTGGCTCGCGGGCCTCGCCCTGGGCGGGGGCGTGGTGCTCGTCATCGTCGGCTCGCGGAAGACGTAGGGGAGGCACCATGCTGAGCGCCGCACTCTGGCTCTTCATCTTCGCGATCATCGCCGCGATCCTCGGCTTCGGCGGACTCGCCGGCGCGGCCGCGGGGCTCGCCGAGATCGCGTTCTACATCTTCATCATCCTGTTCCTGGTGAGCGTGGTGGCCAGGGCGGTGCGCGGGAAGTCGCCTGCATAGACGGGCTCCCGTGTCGGACGGCGGCCGAGCCCGCGGACCGCTCGGGGCGCTCGCCGTCGCGACGGTCGCAGTGCTCCTGATCGCGCCGCGCCCGGCGACGGCGCAGAGCTCGGCCCCGGCGACGGCGGCTCCGCCGCCCCCGTCGGCATTCGACACCGCGTCGCTGGACGCGGGACCGCACGCCCGTGGGTGCATGCTGCTGGAGCGCACCCTCTTCCAAGTGGACGTTCTCACCCTCGAGCTCAGGCTCGGGCCGGAGACCGCCGCGGAGGTCCGCCGGCACGTCGAAGCGAGGGCGGCCCGCGACTCGGTGGCCCGGACGGCGCTGCGCAGCCGCAACGCGTACGCCCGCATTGAGTTCGTCCGGGACGTGGGGATGGACCGGTTCCTCGACGGGGTCCGGTCCGACCTCCGGAAGGTCGAGGAGGCCGGGCTGATCGATGGGCCGACCTTCCGCCAGATCTCGGGGAGCCTGCCCGACTGGTACTCGTTCCTCGAGGGACGGGGCGTCCGGGAGGGCGACGCGCTCCTGTACCGGGTTCGGGGCGACACCCTCCACTCCGGATACCGGTCCGCCTCCGGGGAGTGGCTCCTCCGCCAGACGGATATCGGCCCCGAGCGGCGACGGGCGGTGCTGGGGAGCTACCTGGTGGAGGGCTCCAGCTTCCGGGAAGGGCTGCTGGACTCGCTGATCCGCGGTGAGGCCGACTGCTGACCGTCGTCGTACATTGCAGGGTCGGGCAACCCGGAGCACCACGGAGGGGTCGATGAAGTGCATTCTCGCGCTGGACCAGGGCACGACGAGCTCGCGGGCGATCCTGTTCGACCGCGCGGGCCGGACCCTGGCGGTGGCGCAGAAGGAGTTCTCCCAGATCTTCCCGAGGCCGGGCTGGGTCGAGCACGACCCGGGCGAGATCTGGTCGTCCCAGGCCGGCGTCGCCGCGGAGGCGGTGACGCGGGCCGGCGTCTCGTCCGAGGACATCGCGGCCATCGGCATCACGAACCAGCGGGAGACGACCGTGGTCTGGGACCGGGCGACCGGCCAGCCGGTCCACAACGCCATCGTCTGGCAGGACCGCCGGACGGCCGGGTTCTGCGACTCCCTCAGGGAGGCCGGCCACGAGGACATGATCCGGCAGAAGACGGGCCTCGTGATCGACGCCTACTTCTCCGCCACCAAGGTCCGGTGGATCCTGGAGAACGTCGAGGGTGCCCGGGCCCGGGCCGAGGCCGACGAGCTGGCGTTCGGGACCATCGACTCGTGGCTGATCTGGAAGATGACCGGCGGACGGACCCACGTGACGGACGTGACCAACGCGTCCCGGACCATGCTCTATGACATCCACACGGGCGACTGGGACGATGAGCTGCTGGAGCTCATGAGCGTGCCCCGGAGCATGCTGCCCGAGGTGCGGGCGTCCAGCGAGGTGTACGGCGAGACGTCGGACGCGCTGTTCGCGAAGCCCGTGCCCATCGCCGGGATCGCCGGCGACCAGCAGGCGGCGCTGTTCGGGAACATGTGCACCGACCGCGGGATGGTGAAGAACACCTACGGCACGGGGTGCTTCATGCTCCTGAACACCGGGACCGAGGCGGTTCCGTCGGAGAACCAGCTGGTCACCACCATCGCCTGGGAGCGGGACGGGGTCGTGGAGTACGCGCTGGAAGGGTCCATCTTCATCGCCGGCGCGGTGGTCCAGTGGCTGCGCGACGGGCTGGGGCTGATCCGGACGTCGGCGGAGGTCGAGGAGCTGGCCGCGAGCGTGCCGGACAACGGCGGCGTCTATCTCGTGCCGGCCTTCGCGGGGCTCGGCGCGCCTCACTGGGACCAGTACGCCCGGGGCGTAATGGCGGGGGTCACCCGGGGCACGACCGCGGGCCACATGGCTCGCGCGGCGCTCGAGGGCATCGCCTACCAGGTCGCCGATGTGCTCCGCGCCATGGAAGCCGATTCCGGGATCGATGTGAAGGAGCTCCGGGTGGACGGCGGCGCCGCCGCCAACGACCTGCTGATGCAGTTCCAGTCGGACATCCTCCAGGTGCCGGTCATCCGGCCCAGGGTCGTGGAGACGACGGCCCTCGGCGCCGCGTACCTGGCGGGCCTCGCCGTGGGTTTCTGGGAGGACCTCGACGAGATCCGCGAGCAGTGGGGCGTCGACCGTCGCTTCGAGCCGGAGATGGAGGCCGGGCGCGTGGAGGAGCTCCGGGCCGGCTGGCGTCGCGCCCTGGACCGTGCCCGGGGCTGGGAGCAGCCGGCGTAGCACGCGGACCATCGAAGGGGCCGGGCTGCGCGCGCCCGACGGCTCGCAGCTCCGCAGCGGGCCGGCCGCCTCAGCCGCCGCACCCCCACGGGGCCTGGATGGCGGCGTAGCCCACGCGGGTCAGCAGTTGATGGGCCGCCAGGGCCAGCCCGATGAAGACCACGACGACGGCCGTTCCGTGGGCGAGGGCCATCCGTCGCCGCCAGGCGGCGTGCGCGCCCCACAGCCCGGCCACCAGCGAGACCGCCACGGCGGCCATGTACCCCGCCAGCGGGAGCCCACACGTCCGGTAGGGCCAGAGCATGAGCCCTCCGGCCAGCGCGGCCGCAAGCGCGACCCGGCCCCAGACACCCCACGGCGACGGCAGGGTGACCCCCCGGGGCGCGCTCAGCGTCGTCGAGCCCGGGGCCCGGGCGCCGGGACGCGGCGCCGGTCGGACGCCGACGCCCGAAGGTGTGGTCGTCCGGCCGTCCAGGGGACGGAGCTGCTTCAGGAGCCGATCGACCTCGAGAGCGTCCTTCGGATCGTGACTGCGAGATTTGCCGGGCATGGATCCCCCTGCTGCGTACGAACGTTGGAGCCCGTCCGCACGCACCGGCGGAGGGCGCCGGGGAGTGGCGGGGCACCGAAGATACTACCGGGCGACGGGACGGGTCAACCGCCGCACCGCTCTCTTGACCCTGGGCCCCCGGATCCGTCACGGTTTTGTTCGGACTGCGCATGCGGGGACTCCCTACCCCCGCGCCTTGTTCGGCATCCGGATCCGGCTAGATTGAGGCATGATCTCCCCTACCCGTCCCACGGATCCGGCCCGTCTGCGGGAGCTGGTCCACGTCCTCCGCGGGCGGCGAGTCGTGGTGGTGGCGGGTGCCGGGTGCAGCACCGAGTCGGGGATCCCCGACTATCGGGGTCCGGAGGGGAGCCTCCAGCGGCGCAGTCCCATCCGGTACGGGGAGTTCGTGCGGAGGCCGGGGGCCCGGACTCGATACTGGGCCCGGAGCGCCGTGGGGTGGCCGAGGATGTCGGCGACGCTCCCGAACGCCGCGCACCGCGCGCTGGCCGAGCTCGAGGCCGGGGGCGTGGTCCAGGGCGTCATTACCCAGAACGTCGACGGGCTGCATCACGCCGCCGGAAGCCGCCGCGTGGTGGAGCTTCACGGCACGCTGTCTCAGGTGGTCTGTCTCGAATGCGGGGGTCGGGTGGTTCGCGACGCCTTCCAGGAGCGGCTCCTGGACCGAAACCCCGGATGGCTCGACGGGCTCGCCGACGCCCGGCGCCGGGCCGAGACCGCGCCCGACGGCGATGCCGAGCTGGACGGGGTCGCCGTCGAGGGCTTCCGCGTTCCCGGCTGCGACCGATGCGGCGGGATCATGAAGCCGGATGTGGTGCTCTTCGGCGAAACCGTCCCGGCCGACCGCGTGGAAACCGCGTGGCGGCTCTTCGACGAAGGCGACGCCGTCCTCGTCGTGGGATCGTCGCTCGCCGTGTACTCCGGGCGCCGGTTCATCTACCGCGCCCGGGACGGCGACGTCCCCATCGCCGTGGTCAACCTGGGACCCACGCGCGCCGACGATGTCGCGGCCGCCAAGGTGGAGGATCGTGTCGGCCGAGCACTGCCGCGGATCGCACGGGCCCTGCTGCCCCGCGCCTGAAGCGCCCGCGACCCGAACAGCCGCCGGCGACGGTCGAGCCGGAGGCCGCGACTTGACAGCGCGGGTCGGCCCGGACTATATGAATGAAAACGCATAAAAGAATGTATGGCCCCGGACGCTTCCTCCGGGGTGCCCGCGAAGCCCCAGCGACGTCGGCCGTGCCGGCTCGCTTTCTGACGCCGGTCCGCCCCGCGGCGCCGGTCATAGACCGCCGGACCACACGACGCTATTTCCCTGCGCCCGAGGGCGCGGTATGGTACTCGTAGCGGAGCTCCATACCGGACCACCCGGGAACGGTGACCATGGAAGCTGCCTCTCTCCCCGTGCTCGCGGAGCCGTCGGACGACGTCCGCTGGGCCAAGCTCATCGATCACAGCCGCTGCATCGGGTGCCACGCCTGCACGACGGCGTGCAAGTCCGAGAACGAGGTTCCCCTGTCGGTCACGCGTACGTACGTGAAGTACGTGGACGTCGGGGAGTTCCCGGAGACGCGTCGTGCGTTCCAGGTGACGCGGTGCAACCAGTGTGCGGAGGCTCCGTGTGCGGTGGCGTGTCCCACCTCGGCCATGTACCGGCGGGCCGACGGGATCGTGGACTTCGACAAGTCGGCGTGTATCGGGTGCAAGGCGTGCATCGCGGCGTGTCCGTACGACGCGATCTTCATCAATCCCGAAGACCACTCGGCCGAGAAGTGCAACTTCTGCGCGCATCGGCTGGACGTGGGTCTGGAGCCGGCGTGCGTGGTGGTGTGTCCGACGCAGGCGATCCTGGTG
>JAWVYT010000108.1:0-6981 GCA_033722595.1 Longimicrobiales bacterium | reverse complement strand
GATCCGGGACGCGTCCACCCGGCTCATCTGACCCGCGCCGATCCCCACGGTCCGCCGGTCCTTCGCCAGCACGATCGCGTTCGACTTCACCACCGCGGCCGCCCGCCAGCCGAAACGCAGGTCCTGCCACTCGGTGTCGGTCGGCGCCCGCTCCGTGGCCACCTCCCAGCCGTCCTCCGGGAACCGCATCGACATCCGGTGCTGGGCCAGCAGTCCGCCCCGGACCCGCTTCAGGTCCAGCTCCCCCGCCGGCGCCGGCTCCACCGGCAGCCGGATCAGCCGCAGGTTCTTCTTCTGCTGCAGCACCTCGCGGGCCCCGTCATCGAAGTCCGGCGCCACGATGACCTCCAGGAAATGGGAGGACATGGCCTCCGCGGCCGCCGCCGTCACCGGCACGTTCAGTGCAACGATCCCGCCGAACGCCGATACCGGGTCGCCGGCCAGCGCCCGGCGGTAGGCGTCCTCCGCGTCCTCGCCCAGCGCCAGCCCGCACGGCGTCGTGTGTTTGATGATGCAGCACGCCACACCCTCTTCCACCGACCACGCCGACGCGCCCATCACGGCGCCCTCGATATCGATCAGGTTGTTGAAGCTCAGCGCCTTGCCGTGGAGCTGCTCGAGCTCCGGCAGCGACCCGGCGGGCGGCTCCGACTCGGCGTAGAAGGCCGCCGGCTGGTCCGGGTTCTCTCCGTAGCGCAGGTCCTGGACCTTCTCGAGCTCGAGGGTGAGCCGACCGGGCAGCGCGTCCCCGGCCCCGGCCTCCGCCGCGTCCGCCTCCAGCCCCTCCAGGTACCGGGTGATGGCGCCGTCGTACGACGAGGTGTGGGCGAACACCTTCCGGGCCAGTGCCCGGCGCGTGGCGGCGTCGGGGCCGCCCGCTCCGAGCGCGTCCAGGACCCGTCCGTAATCGTCCGGGTCGACTACGACCACGACCCGAGCGTGGTTCTTCGCGGCGGACCGGAGCATGGTCGGCCCGCCGATGTCCACGTTCTCCATCGCCTCGGCCAGCTCCGCGCCGCCGGCCACGGCCGCCCGGAACGGATAGAGGTTCACCGCCACAAGGTCGACCGGGGCGTAGTCGTGCTCCTCCAGCGCCGACTCATCCCGGCCCGACCGGGCCAGGATCCCGGCGTGCACCGCCGGGTGGAGCGTCTTCACCCGGCCGTCCATCATCTCCGGGTGGCCGGTCACCCGTGACACGTCCGTCACCTCCAGCCCCGCTTCCCGGATCGCTCGCGCCGTGCCGCCGGTGGAGATGAGGTCCCAGCCCAGCTCCCGGAGCCCCCGGGCGAAGTCCACGAGGCCGGTCTTGTCGGACACGCTCAGAATCGCTCTCGGCATCGGTCCCTCTCTAGTCCAGTCCGAAGATCCGGCGGACGCCCCGACGGTCCGGCTCGCCGTCCTCTTCCAGTCGGAAGCATACGTCCTCGCTCACGGGCATCGGGATCGCGTCCCGTACGGCGGCGGCGTCATCGCCTTCCGCGGCCGCCAGCACCCGAGCGAGCCATTCCACGGCTGCCGGGTACAGGACGTGCTCCACCCGCAGCACGCGCTGGCTCAGCGTCTCCGGCGTGTCCTCGTCCAGCACCGGCACGGGCCACTGGGCGACGATGCGGCCTTCATCGTACCGCTCATCCACCAGGTGCACGGTCGGGCCCGTGATCCGGCAGCCGGCGTCCAGCACTGCCCGGTGCACGCGCAGCCCGTACATCCCCTTCCCGCCGAAGCCCGGCAGGAGCGCCGGGTGGATGTTGAGGATCCGATAGTGGAACCGCCGCACAACATCCGGCGGGATCAGCCGCAGGTAGCCGGCCAGCGCGACGAGATCGATGCGCGCCGACTCGAGGGCATCGATGGTGTCGGCCGAGACCGCTGCGATCGGCCGGGTCTGGACCGGGATGTGGTGCGTCGGGATCCCGGCCTGCTCAGCCCGCTCGAGGGCGCCGCACTCGGCCCGGTCGCTGATGACCAGCGCCAGATCCGCCGCGTCGTTCGCCGCGAAGTGATCGATCAGCGCCTGCAGGTTGGTCCCCGACCCGGAGGCGAAGACGGCCAGCCGCTCGCTCATGCTCTGCTCCCTGGATGATGCGGGACGAGGAACGGGTTGGTGGTGCGCTCCCGCTCCACCGTGGTCACGGGCCCGTGGCCGGTGTACAGCGACACGTCATCGGGCAGCGTCAGCACCTGCTCGCGGATCGACTCCATCAGCTGCTGGTAGTCGCCGCCCGGAAGGTCGGTCCGGCCGATGGACCCGGCGAACACCACGTCGCCCACGAACGCCGACGCCGAGACCGCCTCGTACAGGATCACGTGGCCCGGCGAGTGGCCGGGCGTGTGCCGGACCACGAAGGTCGACTCGCCCAGCCGCAGCTCCTGTCCGCCCACCAGCTCACGGTCCGGCGGCGGCGGCGTCCGGACCGAGTGGCCGAACATGGCCGCCTGCTGGGCGACGGAGTCGTAGAGCGGCCGGTCCGCGGCGTGGAGGTGGATGGGTGCCGGGACCCGCTCCGCCAGCTCGGCCACGCCCTCCACGTGGTCGAGGTGCGCGTGGGTCAGGACGATCCCCTCCAGGACGCCATCCGCGTCCTCCAGGGCCGCCGCCATGGCCACCGCCTCGCCCCCCGGATCGATGGCCAGCCATCGGTCGGTCCCGTCGCACCGTACCAGGTATGCGTTCTGCCCGAAGACCCGCGATGTGAACGTCTTGATGGTGATCATGCCGGCAACATATCGGGGCCGCGGAACCACGTCCAACCGGGATGCAGAACGGGGCCCGGTCGCGCCGTGGCGACCGGGCCCCGGGAGCCCTCCGGATCGGCTTCGACCTATGCGGTGAAGCTGCTCCCGCAGCCGCAGCCGCCGGTGGCGTTGGGGTTCTTGAACGTGAACCCGGAGCCCATCATGGTCGTGACGTAGTCGATCTCCACGCCATCCAGGTACTGACCGCTGAACGGATCCACGAAGAGACGGACGCCGTTCTGCTCGAAGACCTCGTCATCATCCTGAGGCTCGTCCTCGATGTTCAGGCCGTACTGGAAACCGGAGCAGCCGCCGGGCAGCACCGCCACCCGAAGCCCGGCCGTGTCCGCCGCACCCTGCTCCTCCATGAACTTCTGCACCTCCGCCACCGCGTTGGGCGTGACCGTAATGGTCATGGGGCTCCTCCCAATGGTTCCGTTTCAGTTCCTCCGCCCACGTGTACCCTCTCGGGCCCCGCGAGTTTCGTCCCGAACGATATTTCGGACCTGCTGGGGTGTCAACGCCCGCCGGGCTCCAGAACCCACCGGGCCGCGGCCTCGAGATCGGCGACGACACGGACGTCCGCGGGCGCGGCCCCCGCCTCCTCCCCGCCGTAGCCGGTGCGGACCAGGATCGGCGTGCCGCCCAGGGCGCGGGCGGGCTCGATGTCCCGGAGCCGGTCGCCGATGAAGATGGAGCGCGAGAGGTCGAGGTGGTGCTCCGCGGCCGCGTCCTCGAACAGCCCCGGCGCGGGCTTCCGGCACCGGCACGGCCCCGTGAAGTCCGGGTGGTGGGGGCAGTGGTAGGCGCCCACCACGTCGACGCCGGCCTCCGCCAGCCGACGCTCCACCTCCGCCTGTACGGCGTGGTAATCGGCCTCCGTGTAGTACCCACGGGCGATCCCCGACTGGTTGGTCACGATCACCACGGGGAAGCCCGCCTCCCGGAACGCACGCAGCCCGGCGGCGGCCCCGGGAAGCAGCACCACATCCCGGGGGTCCGACAGGTACTCCGCCTCCCGGATCACGGTCCCGTCCCGATCGACGAAGACGGCAGCGTCAGGCATCCCCGTCCAGGTGCGCGACCGCCGATTCCACCGCCGCCAGCAGCTCGTCCTCCTCCCGGGGGTGGACCGTGCGGACGTCGAGCCACAGGCGCTCGTCCCGGACCCGCCCGATCACCGGCGGCGCCTCCTTCCGGAGCGCCGCGGCCAGGCGATCGGGGGACGCGTCCAGGTCCAGCGCGACCCCGAACCCCGGCAGCTCCACGCCCGGGTAGGCGCCGCCGCCCACCGCGCCGGCCGACGGCCCGACGGTCGCCGGCACCCCGAGCCCCGCCAGCCGGCGGGCCAGCGACTCCGCCCGCTCCTCGAGCACCCCCGGATCCGATGCCAGCATCCGGAGGACCGGGATCTCGCGCACCGCCCGGTCCGGGTCCCGGTGGAGCCGGAGCGTCGCCTCGAGCGCCGCCAGCGTCAGCTTGTCCGGCCGCAGCGCCCGGCACAGGGGGTTCGTACGCATGGCGGCGACGCGTGCCTCCTCGCCCAGGATGATCCCTGCCTGGGGGCCGCCCAGCAGCTTGTCCCCGCTCATGGTCACCACGTCCGCGCCCTCGGCCAGCGCGGCCGGCGCGGTGGGCTCGGCCGGGAGCCCGAGACGGGTCATGTCCAAGAGCGCGCCCGACCCCAGGTCGTGGACCAGCGGGATCCCCCGGTCCGCGGCCAGTCGCCGGAGCTCCGGGATGCCTACCTCGGCGGTGTAGCCCTCGACGCGGAAGTTCGACCGGTGGACCTTCAGGATCAGCCCCGCGTCCGTGAGCGCCGACTCGTAGTCCTCGACGTGGGTCCGGTTGGTCGCCCCGACCTCATCCATCCGCGCGCCGCTCCGGGCCATGATCTCCGGCACCCGGAACGAGCCGCCGATCTCGACCAGCTCGCCCCGGCTGATGACGGCTGTCTTGCCCTCGGCCAGCGTGTTCAGCACCAGGACCACGGCGGCCGCGTTGTTGTTGACCACGAGCGCGTCCTCGGCGCCGGTCAGCTCCCGGAGCAGCGCCACGCAGTGGTCGTAGCGGGAGCCGCGCCCACCCGCCTCCAGGTCGTATTCCAGCGTGCCGTACGCCACCACGTGGATCATGGCCCGGATCGCGGGCTCTGCCAGCGGCGCCCGCCCGAGATTGGTGTGGAGGACCACGCCGGTGGCGTTGATGACCCGACGGAGCGACGGCGTGTCGGCCCGGTCGATCCGCTCCGTCACCCGGTGCGCGAACCACCCGGCATCCAGCGCTGCCGGGTCGAGGCGCTCCTCCGCCTCCGTCCCGCCCGGCTCCTCGTCCCCGCTCTCCTCACTTTCGCCCCCCAGGGCTGCCCGCACCTCGTCCAGTACCTGCCGGAGCTCGCGGACCACGCGCGGCCGGCCCGCACGGTCCAGCAGGAGCTCGAAGGCCGGTGCCTCCAGCAGCGAATCGACGCTCGGCAGGCTCCGCCGCGGATCGGTCATCGGCCGCCCCCTCCGCCCGTGACGGTGTCGGGAGGCGCCCCCGCGGTGTCCGCCGGGGCCGCCGCGCTGTCGGGAGCCGCCGTGGTGTCCGGGGGCGGCGGGACCGGCGACCGGAACGGGGCCGTCCCGCCGCCGCCGGGCAGGCCGCGGATGTTGACCAGCCCCTCCACCTGCACCTGGTAGGTCGTGTCGGGGATCAGCGGCTCCGGGAAGACGACGATCAGCGTCTGGGACGGCAGCCGCGGCCCGCCCGGCGTGCCCGCCCGGCGAGCGGGAGCGGCCTGCTGCTGTCCGGGGGCGGCCCGGACGGTATCGCGGGCGGTCCCCAGGTCGGCACGGGCCGCCGGTTGCGGAGCGGCCGGCAGCGAGTCCCCGGACCCGGCCCCCGCCCCGGCCGAGTCCCGGGCCGCGGCCTCGGCCGCCAGGATCGAGTCCGCCAGCGCCCCGTGCAGCAGCCGGCCCTGGTCGGTCACCAGCACGCTGTCCGGCAGCAGGTACAGCCGCGTGGCACCCTCCACGGGTCCCGGCGCGAAGTAGTCGTCGAAGACGAGCCGGACGGTAACGGAGTCGACGGGCTCGGCCCGCGCCAGCCGGGCCGCCGTCGTGTCCATGGGCAGAAGCCCGAGCTCCAGCACCACGGTATCGGCGGCTGCGAGCCGCGGGGCCGCGGTGTCCTGCGCCTCGAAGAAGTCCGGCTCCCGGTCCCGGTCCTGGTCGATCCAGGCCCGGACGTCGTAGTCCCCGATGGGCGCGTACCGGATGGCGAAGAACCCGGCGGTGTCGGTGACGGCCACGTGGACCTCGCCGTCGTCCCGCCGGACGGCCTCGACGCGGGCGCCGGAAACGGGCTGGGCCGTCACCCGGTCGCGGACGAACCCGGCGATCGCCGTCTCCCGGATCGGTGCCCCCGTGGTGAACACCAGCTCCACGGGCTCACGCCGCGGGTTCCCGAACAGGTCGCTGAAGACGGGCAGCACCACCACGCGATAGACCCGATCCGCCTCCCAGCCCCCGGCCAGCCGGACCTCGATCTCCCGCCGGCCCCGGTCCACCAGCGGCACGCCCGCAGCCGGCGAGACCAGCACCGCTTCCCGGAGCTCGGTCACGTCCTGAAGCCGCTCGCTGATCCGCTCGTCGAACTGGAAGATCACGGGCTTGCGCAGGTCCCGGAGGGTGTCGAAGGCCGCGGGCTGTACCCCGATCACCCGGGGCGGCGACTCGTCTACGGGGCCGCCGGTCGGCCTGCCCGGCTGGGCGCACGCCACCGCCGCCGCCGCCGTCACCAGCGCACCGGCGACGACGCGGGTCACGTCAGCGCCGTCAGCTTCCGGGATAGCCGCGCCCGCTGGTCGCGGAAGCTCTCGGCCTTCTCCCGTTCCCGCTCGACGACCTCCGCCGGCGCCTTCTCCACGAACTGGTCGTTGGAGAGCCGCTGCTCCGTGGACGCCAGCAGCCCTTCGATCCGGTCCAGCTCATCCCGCAGCCGCTCCCGCTCCCGGTCCACGTCGATGAGCTCCTCCAGCGGGATGAACACCTCGGCGCCGGACTGCAGGACCGCGTGCGCGCCAGCGCCCCGGTCCCCGTCACCGTCCACCCGCCGGACCTCGCCCACCGTGGCCAGCCGCCGCAGCGACCGCTCCTCCACGCCGAGCGCCGATTCCAGCGCCGCCGGCGTGTCCGTCAGCTCCAGCGTCACGTCGGCTCGCGCCGGGACGTCGTACTCGGAGCGGATCGAACGCACCGT
>JAWVYT010000107.1:0-6987 GCA_033722595.1 Longimicrobiales bacterium | reverse complement strand
TCCGCTCCGCACGGGTCCGCGGCTCCTGCGCCGCCACGCCCGCCCGGTGCAGGAAGGTCGGGAGCAGCAGCGCCGCGATCCACCAGGGCCGGCTCCGGCCCGGCCTGCGATGTGAGCTCGTCATGGGAGAGATGATGCGATCCCGATCCGGACGACCGCAAATCGGGCCGGCGCCGCAGATCGGACCGAAGACGGCTCGGCGATGGTGCCTCGGGCGGGACTCAGCCGGCCTCGGCCTCGGCCAGCCGTGAATCGAGATGGCGCGCCAGCCGCGACAGCCGCTCCGCCCGTCGCTCCGCGACCGCCGCCAGCCGCTTCAGGTTCTCCTCGCTCGGTCGCCTCCGACCCGTGGCCCACGAGTACAGCGCCGAGTACGAGACCCCGGCCTCCCGCGCGACATCCTCCAGCCGGCCCGCCGTGCAGTCCAGAAGCCCCTCGACCAGCTTCGCAATGTCTCGATCCATGCCTGCTCCTGCCAGATCTATCCGTTTACGGGTCCAATTTCGTCACCCAGCCCGTCCGTCCGGCCCTCGAGTAAGGGGTGGGGGTCCGACACCGGAGGGACGCGGCACCGCGCGCTTGCGGCGGCCAGAACGTAACGGAATATGACGATATCCGCCAGACGTCTTGTGGGGTCGGGAAGCGGGACTTTTCCCGCGCCGGTGAGCGTGCGACGGGGCTTCGGTCGGTCCGTCGCGAGGCTCGGCCGCCCGTCACAAAGCTTGCATCGGGGTGTATGATGTGGGGCGATGCACCACAGACAGGTTTCAGCCGCTGCCCGACAGACAGGGCGGCGGGCAGGGCCCATAATGGTGTGGGGCACTCCGTCTGCAGGCGGGTGCCAGCGAACGAGAACAGCCACTTTCGGAGGTCGCATATGCCGGACTCTCTCAAGATCACGGACAACCGCACCGGCAAGGAGTACGAGACGCCGGTCATCCACGGGACGTACCCGGAGTACGGCTCGGCGACCCCGGCGCCGGAGCTGCGGAAGATCAAGACGTCGGAGGACGATTTCGGTCTGCTGACCTACGACCCGGGGTTCAAGAACACGGCGTCGTGCAAGAGCGGCATCACGTTCATCGACGGGGAGAAGGGGATCCTGCGGTACCGCGGGATCCCGATCGAGGAGATCGCCGAGGAGAGCAACTTCCTGGAGACGGCGTACCTGACGCTGTTCGGCGAGCTGCCGACGAAGGAGCAGTACGAGGACTGGGAGTACCACATCACGCATCACACGTTCATCCATGAGAACATCAAGAAGCTCATGGACGCGTTCCAGTACGACGCGCACCCGATGGGGATGTTCGTGAGCACGGTGGCGGCGCTCTCGACGTTCTACCCGGAGGCCCGGAACATCCAGGACCCGGAGACGCGGCAGAAGCAGATCGTGCGGCTGATCGCGAAGGTGCCGACGATCGCGGCGTTCGCGTTCCGTCACAGCCAGGGGCAGCCGTACGTCTACCCGGACAACGACCTGAGCTACGCGGGCAACTTCCTGAGCATGATGTACCGGATGTCGGAGCCGAAGTACGAGCCGGATCCGATCCTGGAGAAGGTGATGGACGTGCTCTTCATCCTGCACATCGACCACGAGCAGAACTGCAGCACGACCACGATGCGGACGGTGGGCAGCGCGCACGCCGACCCGTACGTCGCGCTCTCGGCCGCGGCGGCGGCGCTGTACGGCCCGCTGCACGGCGGCGCGAACGAGCGGGTGCTCCGGATGCTGAACGAGATCGGGTCGAAGGAGCGGGTGGGCGAGTACGTGAAGCGGGCCAAGGAGGGGGAGTTCCGCCTGATGGGCTTCGGCCACCGGGTCTACAAGAGCTACGACCCGCGGGCGAAGATCCTGCGCGAGCTGGCGCCGAAGGTCTTCGAGGTGACGGGCAAGGACCCGCTCCTGGAGCTGGCCGTGGAGCTCGAGCAGATCGCGCTGGAGGACGAGTACTTCGTGGAGCGGGGCCTGTACCCGAACGTCGACTTCTACTCCGGGATCATCTACAAGGCCCTCGGGTTCCCGACCGACATGTTCCCGGTCCTCTTCGCCATCGGCCGCACCGTCGGCTGGCTGGCCCAGTGGCAGGAGATGCTCATGGACGACGAGCAGGCCATCGCGCGGCCCCGGCAGGTGTACACCGGGTACGACGAGCGGGCCTACGTCCCCATGGACCGGCGCGATCAGGAGGTGGAGACGAAGGTCGGCGCATAACGGCGGCTGACGGCTGTCGGTTCGCGGCTGTCGGTTCGCGGACCGCGGACCGGCTGGAGGACACGGCCGGCTGACGGTCGACGTTGGCGACGGAGGGCGCGGGGCTCACGCTTCGCGCCCTCTCTCCGCATCCCGGGGCCGGGCGCCGGGCATCGCTGTTGACACGGGCCGGGGAGGATGGCATGGATCAGCAGGCGCCGCGGTCCGGCTCCGCCGGCCGTCTCTCTCCTCCCGACACCGAGGGCAGCCATGAACTACACCCGAATCCTCCTCGGCGGGCTCCTCGCCGGCGTGGTGATCAACCTCAGCGAGTTCCTCCTCAACGGGGTCGTGCTCATGGACGCCATGGAGGCGGAGCTCGAGCTCATGGACGCCGCGTTCGCGCCGTGGGCCATGCCCTTCTACGTGGTCATGGCCTTCCTGTGGGGGATCGCCATGGTCTGGCTCTATGCGGCCATCCGCCCCCGATTCGGGCCGGGGTGGCGGACGGCTGTCATGGTCGGCGTCTTCTTCTGGGTCTTCGTCACCGTGCTCCCCACGTTCGCGAACATGGCCATGGGCATCGCCATGGAGGGCCTCGTCGGGATCGGCCTGATCTGGACGCTCGTCGAGCTGCCCGCCGCCGCTGTCGTCGGGTCGTGGCTGTACCAGGAGGGGGTCGGCGTGGGGGTGGGGACGGGGAGGGCGAGAGTTTAGAGTCTAGAGTCTAGAGTCTAGAGTCTAGAGGCTAGAGGTAGAGGGGCGGCTTTCGACTTGCGGTCCGCGGTGGGGCTTTTCACGTTGGGGGCACGGTGTTGGCGGGACTGCGACGCCGTTGCCGTCACGATGCGCCGGTCCTGATTCCAGGCCGGCGCTTTGCGGTGCACCCCTGGCTCCAGGCCCGTCCGCGCCGGTCGAACCGCACGCTCTTCCTGCCA
The DNA here is from genome assembly GCA_033722595.1 of Longimicrobiales bacterium. GTDB lineage: Bacteria > Gemmatimonadota > Gemmatimonadetes > Longimicrobiales > RSA9 > JAWVYT01. The sequence goes on along the minus strand of JAWVYT010000107.1, from coordinate 3,858 downwards.
TGAAGGAGCCCCGAGAATGTGGTCCACCGGTCCCCGCCCCCGCGTCATCGGCGAGGCGACGGTCGCGCTCGCCGTACTCCTCGCTCTCCTCCCCGTCGCCTGCGGTGACGGCGGCACCGGGCCCGGGCAGGGTCCGACGGTGGCCGCGGTGGAGCTGGCCGTGGCGGTCGACACGCTGAAGGCGCTGGACGACACCGTGCGGATCGAGGCGCGGGCGCTGGACGCCGACGGGAACCCGCTGCCGGACCGGACGGCGTCGTGGAGCTCGTCGGACCCGGGGGTGGTCTCCGTTGCAGACGACGGCGTGGCCACGGCCGTGGGGAACGGCGACGCCACGGTCTCGGCGACCATCGAGGGGGTGACCGGAACGACGTCGCTGGCCGTGTACCAGGTGGCGTCGACGGTCACGGTCTCGCCGGGCGCCGACACCCTCACCACCGTGGGCGCGACGGTGCAGTTCGGCGCCGAGGCGGTGGACGGGAACGGGAACCCGATCCAGGACGCGCGCTTCCTGTGGCAGTCGTCGGACCAGGACGTGGCCACCGTGGACACCGCGGGTCTGGCCACCGCCCGGGGCACTGGCAGCGCCACCATCACGGCGGCCGCGCAGGGGCTGCCGGGCCACGCCGCGCTCAGGGTGGAGCAGGCGCTGGCGCGCGTGTCGTTTCTGACCGGTCCCACGAGCACCACCGCAGGCGCCGCCATCGACCCGGCGGTGCAGGTCGAGGTCGTGGACACCAGCGGGAACCGGATCGAGGGCTCGGAGGCCGCGGTCACGGTGTCGCTGACCGATCCCGGGGACGTCACGCTGAGCGGTACCCGTACGGTGAACGCCGTGAACGGGGTGGCGACCTTCAGCGGGCTGTGGGTCGACCGTGCCGGCACGGGCTACACCCTCGAGGCATCGGCGGCCGGCGCGACACCGGATACGTCGGCCGCGTTCGACGTCACCGCCGGCGACCCGGCGCAGCTGGCGTTCGTGACGCAGCCCTCCGACACCCACGGGAACGTTCCGTTCAGCCCGGCGGTGCAGGTCGCGGTGCAGGACGCCTGGGGGAATACAGTCCCCGGCGCCACCGACTCCATCACGGTGCGGTTCGACCGCAACCCGAACGACGCCACGCTGCTGGGCAGCACCACGGTGGCGGCGGCGAACGGCGTCGCCACGTACGGCGACCTGCGCATCGACTACTCGGGCACGACGAACGCGCTGGAGGCCGAGGCCCCGGGGCTGCCCCGGGTCTTCAGCCGCACGTTCGACGTCACGCTGGACTTCGTACGGGTCAGCGCCGGGGAGCGGCACACGTGCGCGGTGAGCGCCATGCAGCAGGCCTACTGCTGGGGCGACAACGGCACCGGCCAGCTCGGGGACGGCACCGTGACCGACCGCCTCCAGCCAGTGCCCGTGGCCGGGGGACTCGCCTTCACCGACATCACGGTGGGCTCGGATCACAGCTGCGGGCTCACCCCGGACCAGACCGTGTACTGCTGGGGCAGCAACGGCGTCGGCCAGCTGGGGATCGGCCTGGCGGGCGATTCGGTGGGCGGGACGGAGCGGCTCCCCGTGGCCGTGAGCGGGACGTACTCCGCCGTGAACGCCGGCTTCGCGTACACCTGCGCGGTGGAGGCGGGGTCAGCGGCGGGCTACTGCTGGGGACGGAACGAGACCGGCAGGCTGGGCACCGGGTCCACCGCCGACACCGACACCCCGACCCCGGTGACCGGGGGGCTGACGTTCGGCCGCATCGACGCGGGCGCCGAGCACACCTGCGCCATCACCGACGACGCCTCCTCGGCGGCGTACTGCTGGGGCCACAACGGGGAGGGGCAGCTCGGCAACAACGCCACGGCCAGCGTGCTCGCCGGGGACAGCGTGCCCGTGGCCGTGGTGGACACCTTCGGCGGCCTCGCGTTCACCGATATCGCCGCCGGCTTCGGAGGACGGAGCTGTGGCACCACCGGGACGCGGACCTACTGCTGGGGAATCATCGGCGATGGGACCACCAACGACAGCATCGCCCAGCCCGTGTCGGCGGTCGCGATCATCCCCGACTCGACGGACTTCGACCGCATCACCGTCGGCGAGCGCCACGTCTGCGGAGTGCGGGACGCCAACGCCGCCCTGTACTGCTGGGGCCGCAACGAATCGGGTCAGCTCGGCAACGGCGGGGTCGTCACAGCGACCCCCTACCCCGAGCTCATCACGTTCACGGACCTCTCGCCCATGACCGGCGGCGTGTCCGCCGCCTCCGCGGGCCTGAGACACACCTGCGCCATTACCCGGAGCGGGGTCTACTGCTGGGGCCTCAACGACCGCGGTCAGCTCGGGACCGGCTCCACGGCGGACGCCTCCGCCCCCGTCCGGGTCCGGCAGTAGCAGGCCCGGGCCGGCGCACGGCGGATCAGCGGGTCTGCCGCCCGGGATGGTGGAGCGGCCCCTCGGGCCGCGTCATCCCCGGCGGCACCCCGGGCTGGCGGCCGATCCCCACCAGGTCGTTCCGCTTCACCGGTCCCAGCGTCGTCCAGATGTTGTAGATGAAGAGGAACGCGCCGAGGGCGGTGAGGCCGCCGCCGACGGCGAGGAGGGGCGTGCCCCAGCCGACCCAGCCGCGCAGGATCCAGCCGGCGACCATCCCGCCGAGCCCCAGGTTCGCGACCCAGAAGTGGAGGAACGCCAGCCGCCGGCTCGTGAGCGGCGACCCGGCGAACCGGGGGATGACGTGGTACGCCACGCCGAAGATCATCATGCTCACGAAGCCGAGCAGGTGGGCGTGCGCGTGCGCCGGCCGGTAGACCAGGTGCTCCGCCGGCCACCACGCCATCCCCAGCCCGATGAGGATCCCCACGCCGAACCACACCAGGCTCGCGCGGATGAAGTTCCGAACGAACGGCTCCATGCCCATCTCTCTATCCCCTCACGTCACGTTGCAGTCAGGTTTCCGGCCGCGATCGCCGGCGGAATCAGAACCGCTCACCCCTGGCTTCCCTCTTGTGGCTGCCGACGGGGCGGATCCGGGTCCACATCATCCAGAAGTAGAAGAGCAGCCCCACCACCTGGCCGAGGCCGCCCAGGACCACGGCCCACCCGAGCCACGCCGCGTCCCACCACGCGCCGGCCGCCTCAGTGACGAACCGGCCGGCCGTGGCCACCAGCAGGATCCAGTACGCGGCCTCCGCCTTCGTCGGCGAGTAGCGCGTGTCGTCCTTCGCCGCTCGCGGGAAGAGCCAGAGCGCGACGCCCAGGATCAGGAACATGACGAACCCGATGAGCACCGCGTGCGCGTGGGCGCTGACCAGGTTCGGGTGCGGCCACCGTTCCAGCAGCTCCCGCTGCACCAGCAGCCAGAACCCGAGGACCAGCCCCAGCGCCAGGAACGTGATCCCCGTCTTGATGTACCGGCGGACGAGCGTGTACACGGCTACCGGCCTCCCGACGACGTCCGTCGCACCAGCACCCGCCGGTCCGGGTCGTAGCCGATCAGCACCACCTCCCGATCCTCCACCGTCAGCTCCCGCTCCCACACCACCCGGTCCGGCACCCCCGTCCCCTCACCCTCACCCTCACCTTCGCCCTCACCCTCACCTTCGCCCTCGACCTCTCCCTCTCCCTCTCCTTCTCCTTCGACCTCGACCTCTCCCTCTCCTTCTCCCTCCTCGAAATCGAAATCGACCTCGAAATCCGCCCGCTCGAACACCACCCGTACCTCCCGCACCCCCGGCTCCAGCCGCAGCTCCTCGAACACCTGGAGCGGCCGGTCGCCGCGGACGCCCTCGGCGCCGGCCGTCGACCGATGGCGGACCTCGCCGTCGACGGAGACCTCGAGGCGGTACGGCACCGTCCGGCCCTCGCAGATCTCG
>JAWVYT010000106.1:0-7004 GCA_033722595.1 Longimicrobiales bacterium | reverse complement strand
GCCGCAGTGGATGGTGACCGCCGTGATCGTGGCGGCGCTCGCGGGCCTCCCCGTGGTGCTGGTCCTGGCGTGGATCTTCGAGTGGGGACCGAAGGGCCTGCACCGGACCGAGGACCTGGCCGTCGGGCGCATGGAGGCGCCGCCGACCTACGACCCGGAGGGTGGCACCCGACCGGCGCCGGCCACGGGCCCGGCCAGGAGCCCGGACCGGTCCCGGCCGTGGATCGCCGCGGTGGCCGTGCTGGTGGTGGCGATCGGGAGCGCGGTCGGCGTGGCCTACGTGCTGAGCGCCGGCGGCGCCGGTGGTGGGGAGGGCGCCGCGCCCGGTGTAGGCCAACCTTCCGGCGATCTGACTCGCCCGCCGCAGCCGCCCCTGCCGGGAGAGATGAACGTCCTGGGGCCCGGGTTCGCCGACTCGATCCAGGCCCAGATCACACGGGCGTTCGGCGCCCTGGACAGCGCCGACGTGGAGGAGCTGACGCGGCTGGGCCGCCGGGCCGCGATGCAGTCGGGACTCGGCGTGGCGATCGTCGCGCCCCAGGAGTGGCGGGGTGGCCGGAGCCCGTCCCCCGTCCCGCTGGCCCAGGGGGACACGCTCGCGGTCCGTGGCGCGGCCTTCGATACCGCCGGCATCGTGAGAGTCACGGTGGACGGCGACACGGTGGCCGAGCCGCCGGAGCCCGAGGAGACGGTCTCGTTCACCGCCACCGTCACGGGGCGGGCCGCCGCCGGCCGTCGCATGGTGATCATCGCGATCCTCACGGTGGACGGTCGGGAGCTGCGGCGGGAGTTCCCGGTGATCCAGATGCCCGGCGGCGTGCCGTGATCGTCCGGGCCGGCACCAGCGGATTCTCGTACGCCGAGTGGAAGGGCAGCTTCTACCCGGAGGACCTGTCCACCGACCAGATGCTCGACTACTACGGCGAGCGCTTCGGAACCGTCGAGATCAACAACACCTACTACCGGATGCCGAAGGCCGGCGTGCTCGAGGGCTGGGCCGCGCAGGTGTCCGAGGGCTTCCGGTTCGTGCTGAAGGCCAACCGTCGGATCACCCACTTCAAGAAGCTCAAGGGGTCGGCCACGGATGACATGGAGTACTTCTGGTCCCAGGCGAAGACGCTCGGCGAGATGATGGGCCCCGTCCTGGTCCAGCTGCCCGGCAACTTCCACAAGAACGCCGACCGGATCGCCGGGTTCCTCGACGCCATCCCCGACGGCATGCGCCCCGCGTTCGAGTTCCGGCACGAGTCCTGGTGGGACGACGAAGTCTACGACACCCTTCGCGACCACAACGCCGCCCTCGTCATTGCGCAGACCGAGGAATACACCACCCCCCTCGTCCCCACCGCCGACTGGGGCTACCTCCGGCTGCGGAAGACGGAGTACGAGGACGGCGAGGTGGCCGAGTGGGCGGACCGGGTGAAGGACCAGGACTGGAACGAGACGTACGTCTTCTTCAAGCACGAGGAGGCGGGGACGGGGCCGGAGCTGGCCGGGCGGTTCATGGAGGTGGTCGCGTAGTTCGATTTCGATTTCGATTTCGATTTCGAGGTAGGGGGAGAGGGAGAGGATCGGTCCGGGAGGGTGGAGGTGGTCGCGTGGAGGGAGAGTTCCACAACCGCCGCGTCGTCCGCAGGGTCCAGGCGTCGGCCGAGGGCGATGGCGGGTTCGCCGTCGTCGATGTCGACACCCTCTGGCGCGCCGGGGACGGCAACGAGCTCCACTGGTACGGCCGGTCGTGCAAGATCTACACGCTCGTGGGCGATGAGTGGAAGATGATCGCCCACACCGGGCTGCTGGAGTACCCGGGGATGGAAGGTCCCTGAGGCGACGAGGCCAGGGATCACCACGGGGCCCCGCGACGTGCGCGCGGCCCCAGCGCCCTTCGGCACGACGCTTGTGACGGCCCCGCCCACGACCCATCTTGGCTCTGTCGACCGCGGGTTACGCGGCGACGCACTACACCGGCTCCCGGACGACCTCCCGATCCCCCACCCGTGAGCCGGCCGACGGAAGTGGATCAGAGATTCCCAACCAACGACAAGGATCAATGCGGGACATTCCTTGGCCCCGGCTGGTGATCGAGGCGGTACTGATCGTCGCGTCGATCCTCCTCGCATTCGCCATCGATGCGTGGTGGGATGAAGCCAGGGACCGAGCCGTGGAGACGGAGCTCCCGGAGGCGCCGGTCCTGGATACCATGCTCCTGGCGGCGATCTACACCCCGACCTGGGATCCCGGTGGAGGTGTCGACGCCCTGGAGGCTTCCGGACGTCTCGAGCTGATCCGGAACCGCGATCTGCGTGACAGGTTGGCCGAGTGGCCGGCGGTCGTGGAGGATCGAAAGGAGGGGGCGTTCCAGATCCGCCGGCTCGTGCGTCGGTCGATCGTCCCGCACCTAGGGTCGATGGGAATCTCGTTGGGCCGGGCATTCGGCACCGTCATGAGCTGGCCTCCATCGATCCAGTCGGAAGCCGAGGCGGCCCGAGTCTATCGCGCGCTGGCGACTGACTCCCGGCTGCGTGCGCTTCTCGAGTTCCGGCTGGCGTGGCAGATCGTAACCGTGGGGGATTACGCCTCCGCAAGGCGAGAGGCCTCTGAGATCCTGGAGCTCATCAGAGCGTCGGGGCGGAACTGATGGGGACCGCGGACCGAGGACGGGGGACCGAGGTGCTCCGAATGTATGTATCCGTTTGGCAGATGGCGCTCCTGGTGCCGGCACTGATCGCTGCGGTCCCCCTTCAGGCCCAGGATCGCGACGACGTGCCCCGGACCCGCACGTTCCCGGGCATCGAAAACCCCGCGCTTCCCTATGCGCAGCCGGAAGACGTGGGGCTCTCCAGCGAGAAGCTGGACCGGCTCGGTGACGACATCGTGAGCTGGGTGGCGGACAGCGTGCTCGTGGGTGCCGAGCTCCTCATCGTCAAGGACGGCAAGGTTGTGTTCCACGAGGCCTACGGCTGGAACGACCGGGAGGAACAGCGCCCGATCCGCCGGAACTCGGTGTTCTGGGTGGGGTCCATGGCCAAACCGGTGACCGCCGCGGCCGTGTTGATCCTCATCGAACAGGGTCGGCTGGCTCTCGATGACCGGGTGAACGAGTACATCCCGGGGATCCCCAACGACAGCCTAAGGGTCCGGCACCTGCTCACCCATACGAGTGGGTATGCGTTCTGGGGTGATGAGCAGGAATACGATGCCTGGCTCGGCACGCAGACCTCTCTAAAGAGCGTGATCGACGCGCATGTCGCAGCCGGGCCCGTCCGGCCGTTCGGGGAGTACACGTATTCCAACTTCAACTACGACGCTCTCGGGTACATCGTGGAGGAAGTCACCGGCGTGACGTTGGCGACGTTCACGGCGGAGCACCTCCTGGGTCCAATCGGTCTGGATGACACGTACCCGGACATCTCTCCGGACACCTCGCCGTGGACGCTGCGGGTGAACGACCTGTATCAACGTGATCCGGAGACGGGGGAGTATCAGAAGATCTGGGACGTATCCCGGGACATGGAGGATCCCTGGGCCTTCTACCTGCCGTCCGGCGGGTTGTTCGCGACCGCCATGGATTACGCGAGGTTCATGGCCCTGTGGCTGAACAAGGGGAAGCTGGACGACGTCCGGCTCCTCTCGGAGGCGACGGTCGAGGAGGCCCTCCGACCGCACACCGGTAGGGGGGCTGGAGGTCGTGATCCCTACGGCTTCGGCTGGCGGGTTCTGGTCTCAGGCGAGCTCCCGACGGACGACGGAATGCCGGCGGCCTTCGAGCACGGCGGTACGGCGGGCACGTACGCCGCAGCATTCCCACCGGCCGACGCGCTCGTCGTCTACATGACCCATTCCCGGCACGGCGTCCACCGCCGCCGCTTTCGGAACAGCCTCGTGGCGCATGAGATCTTCGATGGACCCGGCCCGTACCTCGTCGCCGGGCTCGTGCCCCTGGCGGAGACCGACGTGCTCGAGCTCACGCCGAACCAGAAGCAGCAGTACGTCGGGACCTACCGGAGCGGGGACCCCGACAACCCGGAAGAGATCGTACACGAGGTCTTCCTGGAGGATGGCCGCGTCATCGTCCGGTTCTGGAGCCCCAGGTCGGAAGAGGGCGATCTCCTGCACCTGGTGCCCATCGGGGAGAACCGCTTCGGACTCAGCGCAGGTAAGTACCCCGACCGGCCCCTGGACGCCATCGAACGGGACGGGGAGGTTCGCTTCACCGTAGAGGATGGCCAGGCCCAGGGGTTCGAAGTGCTCTACAGCGACGAGGTCGTGTTCACGGCCCAGCGGGTCGAATAGCAGGTGCAGGGGACGCAATGAAAGGATGAGACCATGGGCTCGGCCGTCGATACGGTGCTGGAGAGGAACCAGGCGTTCGCAGAAGAATTCACGGACGCCGGCCTGCCAGGAAGACCGCCGCGACTGAGGCTCGCCGTGCTCGCGTGCCTGGACTGCCGGTTACACGTGCCGGAGCTCCTGGGCCTGGAGCCGGGGGACGCCCATATCCTCCGGAACGCCGGCGGGGTCGTCACGGAGGATGTGCTGCGGTCGCTGATCGTCTCCTACCATATCGGCGGGACACGGGAGCTCATGATCATCAACAACACGAAGTGCGGCATGCTCACGTTCCAGGATGAGGAGCTGGCATCGCGACTGCGGAGCGAGACCGGCAAGGCACCCGTCGTCCCCCAGCGCTTCCTCGCCTTTACGGACCTGGAAGAGAACGTCCTGGAGCAGATCCGCAAGGTGCGGTCGCACCCGTGGATACCCGGGACCTTGGTGGTTCGTGGCTTCATCTATGACGTCGATACGGGCGGACTGACGGAGGTATCCTGACAGGCTGGGTTGCCGGCGCCGGCCGCCCCGGCCCGGCCGCCGGCACACCGGATTGGGGAGGCGCGAAATGAAGCGATCGCTCGTGGTGTTGTCGATGCCGGTGCTGCTGTTCGGCTGTGACACTCCGGACCACAGCCGTGACGTTGAACGTAAGGCCCAGGCCGAGCGCTTCTTCCGGGGGGTGTACGGGTGCGATCCCTCCGTGGTAGACGAGCTGGGCGCCGAGAACGTAGTGGTGAGCTACCCGGTCTTTGCCGAGCTCTACGACACGCCCGCTTTCACGGGTCGGGAAGCGGTCCGAGGATTCGCCGAGCGTTTCTGCAGCCGCTGGAAGGACGCGCGGTTCACGTTCCATGAGAGCCTTGCGGACGGTGACAACGTGGTACTGGTGTGGAGCTTCCGCGGGCGCTTCGTGGGTCCGGAATCACCGGGAGGCCCCGCTCCGGGTAGCGAGCAGGGGTGGGGAGGGATAACGCTCTATCAGTTTGACGATTCAGGGAAGATCACGGCCGAGATCGGAGAAGAGAGCGCGCCGGGGCCGATGACCCGTGTGGCCCGTGAAGCGACTCCAGAAGGTGACGTCGCCGTACGGCTCTACGAGTTCGACTGCGGCCGTCTGACGATCGACGAGCCGTCGGCCGCTTTCGGCGTGAGCAGTGACGAGGCCACGCAGCTGTTCGTGCCGTGCTACCTGGTCGAGCATCCCGACGGGCGGCTCCTGTGGGAAGGCGGGCTGCCCTCCGATCAGGTCGAACGGCCGTTGTCGGCGCAGCTCGCGGAGCTCGGGCTCACGCTGGACTCCATGGACTACGTCGCGTTCTCGCACATGCACTTCGACCACGTCGGCGTGGCCAACGAGATCGGCGCGGGGGTCCTGCTGATCCAGGAGGCGGAGTACGAGGCCGCGTTCGCCGACGAGATCACCGTCCCGGCGTTCGACCCGTCGCTCTACGACGGCCTGCGGGAGCTGGACCGGCAGCTGCTGGACGGCGACCACGACGTCTTCGGCGACGGGACCGTCCGGATCCTGGCGGCGCCGGGCCACACGCCGGGTCACCAGGCGCTGTTCGTGGACCTGGAGAACGAAGGGCCCGTGGTGCTGTCGGGCGACCTTTACCACTTCCGCGAAAGCCGGGAAGAGCGGATCGTGCCCGATTTCAACGTCGACCGCGAGGCCACGCTGCGATCGATGGACCGGATCGAGGGGCTGGTCGAGGAGACGGGCGCCGAGCTGTGGATCGAGCACGACCTGGCCCGCTACCAGGCCAACGCCCCGGCCCTCGGCTACTACGACTGACGGCCGCTCCGGCGCCGGGGAGATTGGAGGAAGCGATATGAGTGAAACAGCAGACTCCGTCGGTAGCGCGGGACGGACCGCGACCGCGGTGGCGGCGCTGTTCGCCCTCACGGTCGGGGGGGGGCAGCGGTCAGAAAGCGTGGTCGGTGGAGAACCTCGGGCCGCCGGTAAACACCGAGACCTCGGAGGCGTTTCCCACCATCGCCGCCGACGGTCTCGTGCTCTACTTCGCGAGGAGGGCGCCCGGGGTGGCCGACGGTGACACGGTCTGGAGCTGGGACCTCTGGGTCGCCGAACGGGAGAACCTCGAAAGTCCGTGGACCACGCCCCATCGCCTGCCCGACCAGATCAATACCGTAGAAGGCGATGAGCACAGTGTCAGCGTGTCGCCCGACGGGCACTGGCTCTACTTCTCCAGCACGGCTCTCGGATCACGGGGGAGCTTCGACATCTTCCGGTCGTATCGGGAGGACACCACCGACCCGCTGGCCTGGGGCGAGCCGGAGAGCCTTGGGGACGCGGTCAACACCGCCGCCGCCGAGGTGTGCGTGATCTATCACGCCGAAGATGGGGGCAGCTCGGTGCATCTGTACTTCGTGAGCGACCGGGAGGGGTCCATGGGACACCTCGACGTCTGGCGCATCGGCTACGACCCGGCGACGGACGCGTACTCGGAGGCGGAGCCGGTCACCGCGGTCAACAGCCCGGCCTTCGACGGCCACTTGGATCCGCTGGCGGGATACGTCTGGTCGAGCAGGGACGGTGGGATGGGTCGGGAGGACATCTGGCGCGCTGCCAGAGACGACGAAGGCAACTGGCTCACGCCGGTCAACGTCGGCCCCGGCATCAACACCGAGTACAGCGAAGGGCTGCCCTC
>JAWVYT010000105.1:0-7031 GCA_033722595.1 Longimicrobiales bacterium | reverse complement strand
TTCCGCACGGATATCGCCCGCACGTCGTATCCGGCGCTGACCCGGGAGTTCCTGTATGCGGTGCCGGTGGTGCTGACGCTGGTGCCCCCGTTCCTCGTGGGGCTGAGCCGCGCGTCCAGGTCTGAACCGGAATCCGTCGAGGAGGTGACGCCGTGACCACGCACGCGCAGTCGCGACTGAGGATCCTGGGGGCTGAGCTGCGCCGGTTCGGGAGGTTCATGCTCCGGGAGCTCAGGCCCCGGGGCCCGATCCTGACGCCGTTCAACGTGATCACCGGGGCGATCATGCTGCTGGGCGCGGTCCTGCTGGTGATCCGGTTCACTCAGGGACTCGGCTCCATCACGAATCTGTCGCAGGACTACCCGTGGGGCCTGTGGATCGGGTTCGACGTGATCACCGGTGTCGCCTTCGCCGGGGGCGCGTACGTGATCACGTTCATGGTCTACATCCTGGGGCAGGAAAAGTATCACCCCATCGTGCGGGTGACCGTCCTGAACGGGTTCCTGGCCTACCTCTTCTACGCCGGCGCCTTGCTCCTGGACCTGGGTCGGCCGTGGAACGTGATCAACCCCATCATCGGGAACGAGTTCGGCGTGAGCTCCGTGCTCTTCCTCGTGGCCTGGCACTTCCTGCTGTACATGACGGCGGAGTTCCTGGAGTTCTCGCCGGCCGTCGCGGAATGGCTGGGTTGGCGACGCGTGCATCGGCTGCTCAGCCGGTTGACCCTCGGCGTCGTGGTCTTCGGGATCTCGCTCTCGCTACTCCACCAGTCGGGGCTGGGCGCGCTCTACCTCATGGCCCGGGACAAGATCCACCCCCTCTGGTACTCCGAGTTCATCCCGATCCTCTTCCTGGTGTCGAGCATCTTCGCGGGGCTCTCTCTCGTGATCTTCGAGGGCTCCATCACGCACAAGGTCTTCCATCACCGGGTAGGCCGGAAGCTCCGGGCCACCCACGACGACATCGTGATCGGCCTGGGACGGATCGCCGGGATGACCATGTTCGTCTACCTGTTCCTGGCGCTGCTGGTCTTCGCGCACGGCCAGCGGTGGCAGTACCTGAGCTCGGGGTGGGGCGCCTGGTACCTGCTCGAGATCGTCGGGCTGGTGGCGGTCCCCGCGGTCCTGTTCATCCGCGGGTACCGGACCGAGAACCTGCCCATGATCCGGGCCGCTTCCCTGCTGACGCTGGCCGGGATCCTGGTGAACCGTCTGAACGTGTCCGTGATCGCCTACCGATGGTACGACCCGGCGCACTACATCCCGTCGTGGATGGAGTTCGCCGTATCGCTGGCCGTGATCGCGGCGGAGCTCTGGGTGTTCCGCTGGGTCGTGAATCGCATGCCGGTCCTGGGGCCTGCCGTGGAGATCGTCCCGCGATCGGAGGAGCGAGAGGTGGAGCCGCGGCCTGCCGCCCGGGCCGGATGAAGGAGGAGAGCCATGCCTGAGCTGACCGGAGACCTGTTCGCCACCAAGGGCCTCGAGTACGTACTCGTCATCGGGTACCTCCTCCTGCTGGTCCTGTGCTGGCGGTTCGTGCGACCGCTGAGGAGCGCACGGGCCGCCACGGGCGAGGCCGGGGACGGAGCGGAGGGCCTGTTCCGGCTCCACGAGGGCTACTACTACCACCCCGGCCACACGTGGGCCCACGGCGGCGTCGACGGCGTGATGCGCGTCGGGATCGACGACCTCGTGCCCGACCTGCTCGGCGAGATCTCCGCAATCCGGCTGCCCGCCGCCGGGGAGCCGCTGGCCGCCGGGGAGCCCGGCTGGGGGCTCCGGGTCGAAGATCGCTGGATCCCCGTCGTCGCCCCCGTGGACGGCACCGTGCTGGCCAGGAACGAGGACGCGGTTCGGTCGCCGGCTGTCGTCGGCCGGGAGCCCTACGGGGACGGGTGGCTGCTCGAGGTCCGGGTCGCCGACCCCGTCGTCGCGAAGCGGAACCTGCTCGCCGGGCCCTTCGCCCGGGCGTGGCGGGACGAGGTCCTGAAACAGCTCGAGCGCCTCTCGTCCGGAGTGATCCACGAGCTTCCGGAGGAGGACCGGCAGGTCGGCCTGGCCCGCGCCGTGGACGCGGACGCGTGGGACCGCCTCGCCCGGGGGGTCCTCCTGACCGACGGAGCCGGGAGGCCCGAGTCGGGGCCGCCACCCGGCGTGTGGGAGGATTCCGGAGCAGAGCGCGAGCAGGCGGAGCTCGCATGACCTGAAGAACCAACGCGCGGCCTGGAGCGCGCCCCCGCAGCGCCGCGACAGGCCCACGGACGGATAGGAGTAAAGCCATGCTGCTACACAAACCGACGTACCGGATGATCGGCGCAGCCGCCGTGGCGCTGCTGCTCGTCACCTCGGCCGAGGCCGCGGGCCAGGAAGCCGCCCCGGCTGCTCCCGACACCATCACGATGGGCGGACCGCCGATCGGAGTCGTCACCTTCACCCACGCCAAGCACCAGGACATGCTCGAGTGCGTGGCCTGCCATCACGAGTCCAAGCCGGCGATGCCCGCCACGGCGCCGTACCAGCCGTGCGATGTGTGTCACACCAAGAGCCCGGAGCCGCCGGTAACCACGAGCCTCCGGGACGCGTTCCACGACAAGCGCGGACAGGCCGGACTGTGCATCGACTGCCACAAGCAGGAGGCCGAGACGGCTTCGGACCCGGCGGCCATACCGGTCCGCTGCAATACCTGCCACATCCGATGAGTCGAGACCCGGCCGGATCGGGGGCCGACGCCTCCGCTCCGGCCGGGCCCACGCGCCGGGGGTCCGCCCCCTGATCCCGCCCGGAGCCCCCCGTATACACACAGTATACACCCCGGCGCGCCCTCTCCATCCCGCCATTCCCCTCGGAGAAATCGATTTCTGCCGCGGACCTCGCCGCGTCGGCCCCTCTCACCTGTATATCTCGCGTATACAGTTTGGCCCATCCGGCCGGATTTGATGAGGCGTGCCTAAATCCAATAAACGGTTTCATCACAACAATTTACAGAGATAATTGAGGGGTATTGAGGATCGGGCACACCCCTTGCCTTTGATGAGGGCGAGGGAAGCCGGAGCGCCCGGCTTCCGGGGTGGTGGAGCGGGTTCGAGGGGGTCGTACTCGCGACCGGAGTCAGCGGCAATGGTCACACAGGAAGCGGAGACGGTCCTGCTGTCGGACGCGGAGGCGGCGCCGGAGCTGGCGGCGGTGCTGGAGGCTGCCGGTGAGGACGTCGCCTGCTACACCGCGCTGGGGGACCTGCTGCGCGAGCGGTCGCTGTCGTCGATCGGGGTGCTGGTCCTGCACTTCGGGCCGTCGCCGAAGGGGACGCTGCTGGCGACGCTGGGTCGTCTGAAGCACGAGTACCCGGGGATGCAGAAGGTCGCGGTGATGGAGGGGTCGGTTCCGCTGCCGATCGCGAAGTATCTGACCGAGTGTGGAGTCGACTTCTTCTGGCCGAAGGAAGAGGGAACCGACCGCCTGGCGGGGGTCGTGGATGATATGCACGAGCGGACGCGCTGGCTCGTCACGCAGGGAGGGCGATCCGGGCGCCGCGCAATGGGGGAGGACACATGAGCGCGCACAATCGAGTGATGTTCGTGGATGATGAGGAGGGCGTCCGCGTGAGCTGGGACCGCATGCTGACGGAGTACGGGTTCGACGTGACGACGGTCACGGATGGGGCTCGAGCCGTATCGGAGCTCGAGGCGCACCCGATGGACGTGATCGTGGCCGACTGGAAGATGCCGGTCATGGACGGGCTCGAGCTGCTGGAGTGGGTGCGGGACGAGCAGCCGGAGACGCGGTTCATCCTGCTCACGGGGTACGGCGACGAGGCGGTGGAGCGTCGCGCCCGGGAGCTGGGCGCGTACGAGTACCTCAACAAGCCGATCGGGCCGGAGACGCTGGCCGCCATCGTCACGGCGGCGGCGAATCTGCCTCAGGCGCCCGCTGCGGTGGATCCCGAGCCGGCGGCCGAGGCGTCGGCAGCGGAGCGGGTGGTGGTGCCCGAGCGGGAGTCGGTCGAGGTCGAGGCGTCGGAGGCCGTGGTGGCGGACGAGCCGGAGGAGTCGACGAGTCGGCTGCGCAGCACGGCAGAGATCGCCGGCGGGATCATCGTGGCCCCGGTCCTCGGCCTGGCGTTCGTGATCGCGTTGCCGGTGATCGGCTTCTTCGCGTTCGCGTGGTACGTGGGCCAGCTGGCGTGGCGTGCGCTGCGCCCTGCGGGCTCGAGCGCCTGAGCGGGAGAAAGGGTCGACTCATGTACGGACGATTCGAGGGCTTCCGGAGCGTGTGGGCCGTCGCGTTGGGACTGGGGCTGGCCGGGCTCGCCGCCGGCCCCGAGGCCGCAGCGGCGCAGCGGGTGGAGGAGCCGACATCGATCTGCGTGTCGTGTCACGCGGAGAACGAGATCGAGCCGATGCGGGCCCGGAGCCACTCGGCCAGGACCACGTGCCTGACGTGCCATCACATCGACTACTCCAACGACCCGTCGGTGGTCGAGGCGAGGCGGCTGCAGGCGTGCGAGAGCTGCCATGGCGAGACGCCGCTGACGCACGCGTCGTTCGATCCGGCGTGCACGGAGTGTCACACGATCCACGCCGACCCCGCGGTCGTGGGGGCGGACCTGGTGGGGGCGGGCACGTGCGAGAGCTGCCACGGGTCCGGGCAGCACTCGCTGCACGCCGCCGTGGCCGGCGCGCCCACGTGCGGCGAGTGCCACACGGTGCACGGCGCTCCGGAGGAGGTCCTGGCACCGTCGCGGATGGATGACGCGTGCGCGTCGTGCCACGAGACGGAGTCGGTTCACCCGTCGCATGCAGGGATCGAGGGCGGGCTCCCGTGCCTCGAGTGCCATGATGTGGACGGCCGGCCGGCCACGGCCGGGGTGGAGACCGACGTGACGGGCGCGTGCGGGTCGTGCCACGAGGACGTCATCCCGACGCACACGCTGGGCGGCGAGGGGTCCGTGCTGGGCTGCGCCGACTGCCACGCGTTCGGCGAGGTGCTGGAGCCGGAGCTGGCGGGCCCCGTGATGTCGCAGCGGTGCGGGGGCTGCCACGTCGAGCAGCTGGTGGAGATGGAGTCCGGGGGTCACGCGGAGGGGGTGGCCGCAGTCGACCCGAACACGGACCTGCCCAACTGCATGACGTGCCACACGGCGCACGTGGATTCCGGCTCGCGGGCGGCCGAGACGCGGCTCGCGGCGACGATCCGGTGCATCGAGTGTCATTCCCAGGGGTCGCTCATCGAGAAGTACGACCTGCCGGAGAACGTGGCCGCGTCGTACCTGGACGACTACCACGGGGCCACGGTCCGGTTCCTGTGGAGCCACCCGAAGGGCGGCGATCAGCCCAACGTGATGGTCTGCTCGGACTGCCACGGCGCCCACGCCGTGGGGTGGGACCCGGAGACGGCGATGGCGCCGGTGTGCCTGGAGTGCCATGACGCGGGCGACGAGAAGCTGGCGGGCGCGTGGCTGGGTCACGACCGTGCGGGGCCGAGCAACCAGATCCTGATCTGGCTGATCCGGCTGTTCTACTACGTGCTGATCCCGTTCGTGCTCGGCGGGCTGTTCCTGAACATCGTGCTCCACCTGGGCCACGAGCGGAGGCACGGCGCCCGGATGACGACCGCGCCGAAGATCGAGCGGCTCCGGGCATGGCTGGCCGGGAAGCGTCCGGAGAAGCCCCGGACGGTGGAGCGGTTCAGCGTGCGGGAGCGGATCGAGCACATGGCCGCCGGGACCACGTTCATCCTCCTGGTGGTGACGGGACTGCCTCAGACCGCGCCCACGTCCGACTTCGCCAGCGCCATCATCGCGCTGTTCGGCGGCATCGAGTCGACCCGGCTGATCCACCGGATCGTCGGCTTCACCTTCGTGGCGCTGCTGGTGATCCACGTGACGCGCGGCGTGATGAACATCATCCGCCGCCGGCAGCTCCCCGCGATCATGCCGACACGGCGAGACTTCGAGGCGCTGCTCCAGACGGTGCGCCATTACCTGAAGGGCGAGCCGAAGCCGAAGGTCGGGAAGTTTGACGCCGCGGCGAAGTTCGAGTACTGGGGGCTCTTCTTCGGCGGCATGATCATGAGCGTCACGGGCGTGGTCCTGGTCTTCCCGGAGGCCGTGAGCCAGATGGTGCCCGGCGTGGTGGTCGGCGCCATGCGGGTCATGCACGGCCTCGAAGCCACGTTCGCAGTCCTGGTCGTGCTGCTCTGGCACTCGTGGAGCGTGATCTTCCGGCCGGACATCTTCCCGCTCGACACCTCCATGTTCACCGGCGAGATCGAGGTCGACCGGCTGAAGGAGGAGCACGCGCTGGAGTACGAGCGGCTGGCGGCCGAGGGCCGGCTGCAGCCCGAGACGGACTAGCGCCGACGTCGCACGTCGAGCGCGACGGCGGCGGCGGAGGCCGAAGACGCGCGTCCGTAGCCACCGGTCGAGCGCAGGCGGGCGCCGGGGGTGAACGGTGCCGCGGGAGCGGCGGGTGCGGAGGCGCCCGCCGCTTCGCATATTCACGGTCCGCTCCCCTCACGCCGGCCGGGCCTTATGAACCGAGACAACATGGTCGCCGCCCTGGGCGAGACCGAGACCTGGGACTTCATCGTGGTGGGCGGCGGGGCCACCGGGCTCGGCGTGGCCATCGACGCCGCATCCCGCGGCTACCGCACCCTCCTCCTGGAGCAGGGTGACTTCGCCCAGGGCACGTCCAGCCGTAGCACCAAGCTGGTCCACGGCGGCGTGCGGTACCTGCAGCAGGGCAACGTCTCCCTGGTCATCGAGGCGCTGAAGGAGCGGGGCCTGCTCCGGGCCAACGCGCCGCACCTGGTCTCGAACCTCTCGTTCGTGGTCCCGAACTACGAGTGGTGGGAGGGGCCCTTCTACGGCGTGGGGCTCAAGATGTACGACCTCCTGGCCGGCCGTCAGGGGTTCGGCCGCTCCAAGATCCTCTCGAAGGAGCGCACGCTCCAGCTCCTTCCCACCCTCGAGCCCGAGGGGCTGAACGGCGGCGTGATCTACTACGACGGCCAGTTCGACGACGCCCGCCTCGC
>JAWVYT010000104.1:0-7040 GCA_033722595.1 Longimicrobiales bacterium | reverse complement strand
GACGGACGGCCAGGACTACCACTTCGTCGATGATGACACGTTCGACCGGATGATCGAGCACAACAAACTGGCCGAGTGGGCCGTCGTCCACGGCCGGCGCTACGGCACGCCGCGACAGGAGATCACCGACGCGATCCGGCAGGGCCGGACCGTGGTCCTCGACATCGACGTCCAGGGCGCGCGGCAGGTCCGCAAGACGTTCCCCGACGCCCTCATGATCTTCGTGCTCCCGCCGTCCGCCGAGGAGCTGGCCCGCCGCCTCACCGGCCGTGCCAGCGAGGAGGACCTGGAGCGCCGACGCCGCCTGGACAACGCCCGCAAGGAGCTCCGCGCGGTCCCCGAGTTCGACTACGTCGTGGTGAACGACGACCTGGAGGAGGCGTACACCGAGGTCACATCGATCGTGCGCGCGGAATGGTCCCGCTCCGACCGGCTCCGTGACCTGGACGAGCACACCCGGGCCATGATCGCGGAGCTCGACGAGATCATCCGCCAGTCCCCCTAGTGCCGGCGGGGACGGATTGACCCGGGACGGGGGATCGGCTTACATTTCCCCGTCTCGGAACGAACATCTGCACGAGGAACCACATGCGCGTCGTAACCCCAGGAAAGGTCGCCGAGCACACCGGCAGCAAGTATCTCGGTGTGCTCGTGGCCGCGAAGTACGCACGGGAGCTGAACGCCCTCCCGCGGGCGCCCGTGCCCGTCGGCACCGGCACCAAGCTCACGACCCAGGCGTTGAACACGCTGGCGGCCGGGGGCATCGAGTTCCGCCTCATCGCCCGGCGACGGCTGTCGGGCATCTAATCGCCGGTTGAGCGTGGCGGGCGCCGGTCCGGGCGGACTCACCGCTCGCCGTCCCTGGGACGGCCGGCGGATCCTCCTCGGCGTGACCGGCGGGATCGCCGCGTACAAGGTGGTCCAGGTCGCCCGGGACCTGACCCAGCTGGGGGCCGAGGTCGACGTCGTGATGACGCGCTCGGCCCGCGCGTTCGTCGGGGAGGTCTCTTTCGAGGGCGTCACGGGCCGTCCCGTCCGGACGGAGATCCTGGCGCCGGGCTCGGCGCTGGACCACATCCGGCTGGCGCGCGCCGCCGACGTGGTGTGCGTCGCGCCGGCGACGGCCGACTTCATGGCCCGGGCCGCCCGAGGCCACTCTGGCGACCTGCTCGGCGCCATCCTGCTGGCCACACGGGCGCCGGTCCTGATCTGCCCCGCGATGAACGACGCCATGTGGTCACACTCCGCCACGCTCGCCAACGCCGAGCGGCTGGCGGAGCTCGGCTACGGCCTCGTGGGGCCCGCGGAGGGCCCGCTGGCCTACGGGGAGGGCTCCGGGCCGGGCCGCATGGAGAGTCCGGAGGCGATCATCCAGCACGTGGGCCGGTCGCTGGAGCCCGAAGGCCGGTTCCGGGCGCGAAAGGTCGTCATCACGGCGGGTCCGACCCGGGAGGCCGTGGACCCGGTGCGGTTCCTGTCGAACCGCTCGAGCGGCCGGATGGGGTTCGCGCTGGCCGCCTCGGCCTGGCGCAGGGGCGCCGAGGTGACGCTCATCGCGGGCCCGACGCTCCTGGACCCGCCGGTGGGCCCGCGGACGGTTTCCGTGGAGACGGCCGCCGAGATGCGGGACGCGGTGGAGGAGGCCGTGGTGGGCGCCGATGTGCTGATCATGGCGGCCGCCATCGCCGATTTCCGACCGAAGGACGCGCCGGACCGGAAGATCAAGAAGGAGACCGCCCTCGAAGCGATCCCGCTGGAGCCGGCGCCGGACGTGCTCACGGAGACGGCATCAGCTCGCCCCAGCGGCTGTGTGGTGGTCGGGTTCGCGCTGGAGACGGATGACGCGGAGGCCAACGCCCGGAAGAAGCTGGCCTCCAAGGGGCTCGACCTCATCGTGCTGAACGAGACGGGACCCGAGACCGGGTTCGAGGTGGACACGAACCGGGTGACGCTCATCGAGCGGGAGGGCGAGCTGGAGGCGGTTCCGCTGCTCGAGAAGGAACAGGTGGCCGACCGGATCCTGGATCGGGTCGAACGGCGGCTGCCGCGCCTCGACGACGCGGGGTGAACGAACGGGACCGGCTGGCCGGGGTCCTTCAGCAGCTCCGGGAGCTGGGGCTCTCGGAGGTCTACCTGGACGAGCTCACGGCCGACGAGGCCGTGGGGCTCCTTTCGGAGTTCCCGGGTCGCCGGTCGGCACCGGGACCCTCGCCGAAGCCCGCGGCCGGGCCCGCCGCGTCCGGACGGGAGCCCGGAGAGGGTGGATCGCCGGAGGCCACCGGCACGACGCGTCGCCTGGAGGTCCTCTCGAACGAGGCCAGCGGCTGTGTGAAGTGCCGGTTGAGCGAGGGCCGGACGCAGGTCGTGTTCGGTCGCGGCAGCGCCGACGCCGAGCTGGTCGTCGTCGGCGAGGCGCCCGGGAGGGAGGAGGACCGCACGGGCTTGCCCTTCGTCGGACCCGCTGGCAAGCTACTGGATCTGCTGCTGCTTTCCGTGGGGATCGAGCGAGGCAGCGCGTACATCTGCAACGTGCTCAAGTGCCGGCCGCCCAACAACCGGGACCCCATGGCCGACGAGGTGGACACCTGCGCGCCGTACCTCCACGCGCAGCTGGACATCATCCAGCCCCGGGTCCTGCTGGCGGTGGGGAAGTTCGCCGGGCAGTGGCTCTCGGGGCGGGAGCAGAGCGTGGGTCGGCTCCGGGGCACGGTCCACCAGTACCGGGGTGTCCCGGTGGTGGCGACGTACCACCCGGCGTACCTCCTCCGGAGCCCGCACGCTACGCGGAAGACGTGGCAGGATCTGCAACTCATGAGACAGGTGCTGGATGAGCACACGTGAGGCCGAGGTCGTAAGCTTCCGGGCCGGTGACCGGCAGCCGCCGTACGCGGCGGAGGCCGAGGTCAGCGTCCTGGGCGCGATGCTCATCGACCCCGACGCCGTGGCCAAGACGGTGGAGATCGTGGACGACTCCATGTTCTACCGTGAGGGCCACCGCCGGATCTACCGCTCCATGGCGCGCCTCTTCCAGCGGGGCGAAGTGGTGGACCCGACCACGGTCGCGGAAGAGCTGAAGAAGACGGACGAGCTGGAGCAGGCGGGCGGGCTCCCGTACCTGGCAGAGCTGTTGGACGCGGTGGCCACGGCGGCCAACGTGGAGTACCACGCCCGGATCGTCCGGGAGCGGGCCCTGATGCGGCGCCTGATCAGCGCGTCCACGGAGATCATCCAGGACGTGTACAGCCCGGGCGAGCAGACGGTCGAGGAGCTGCTGGACCAGGCCGAGCACAGGATCTTCCAGGTGGCGCAGTCGCACGACCGGGAAGGCTTCGTCTGGCTGAAGAAGATCCTCTACCCGACGTTCGAGCGGATCGAGCAGCTGCAGGCGGCCCAGGGCGGGATCACCGGAGTGGGCACCGGGTTCACCGACCTGGACGACAAGACCGGCGGGTTCCAGGACGGCGACCTGGTCATCGTGGCGGCGCGGCCGTCGATGGGGAAGACGGCGCTGGTCATTAACTTCCTCCTCCACGCCGCCATCACGGGGCAGACGCCGGTGGCGCTGTTCAGCCTGGAGATGTCGAAGGAGCAGCTGGTCCAGCGGATGCTGTGCTCGGAAGCGCTGGTGGACCTGGGCCGGCTGCTCCGGGGCCGGCTCACGGACGACGACTACGTCCGGCTCGCACAGGCCGCGGGGCACCTGAACACGGCGCCCATCTGGATCGATGACTCGGGGATCCTGACCGCGCTGGAGATGCGCGGGAAGGCCCGGCGGCTGAAGGCCGAGCAGCCGGACCTCGGGCTCATCGTCGTGGACTACCTGCAGCTGATGACGGCCCAGAGCCGGAGCGCGGAGAACCGACAGCAGGAGGTCAGCGAGATCAGCCGGAACCTGAAGGCGCTGGCCAAGGAGCTGGAGGTGCCGGTGATCGCGCTGTCGCAGCTCTCGCGTGCGCCCGAGCAGCGGACCGACCACCGGCCGCAGCTCTCGGACCTCCGGGAGTCGGGCTCCATCGAGCAGGACGCCGACCTGGTGATGTTCCTCTACCGCCCCGAGTACTACCTCTCCGACGTGGAAGCCCAGGAGCAGGGGCTCGCCGGGAAGGCGGAGCTCATCATCGGGAAGCAGCGGAACGGTCCCACGGGGATCGTCGAGCTCTTCTTCCGCAAGGAGAGCACCCGGTTCGAGTCGTTCACGCCCGCCGAGCGCATGGGGTAGGCCCGGGGGCCGGCGGCGACGACGCGCCGATCCCGGCCCTCGGGGACGACCCGCCCTTCTTCCGCCGGACTCACCATGGCGAAATCGAAGACAGTCTTCTTCTGCACCGAGTGCGGCAACGAGACCGCCCGCTGGCAGGGCCAGTGTCCGGCGTGCGGCGAGTGGAACGCGCTGGTCGAGGAGCTGAAGCCCCGGAAGTCGAGCTCGAGAAAGAGCTCGATTTCGAGGTCCCGGGCGGGGCCGAGTTCGCGGAGTGAGTCCCGACCTACGCGGCTGAGCGAGGTCCATCCGAATGCCACCGAGCGGTGGTCGACGGGGATCCGGGAGCTCGACTTCGTGCTCGGGGGCGGGGTGGTGCCCGGATCGCTGATCCTGCTGGGCGGGGAGCCGGGGATCGGGAAGAGCACGCTCCTGCTCCAGGTAGCCGCCCGCCTGGAGGCGCGGGGGAACGCGACGCTCTACATCTCGGGCGAGGAGTCCGCGGGACAGATCCGGATGCGGGCGGACCGATTGGGTGACGGGGCCGGCGATGTGCTCTTCCTCGGCGAGACGGAGCTCGGCCAGATCCTGGACCGGGCGGAGCAGGCGGAGCCGGACGTGCTGGTGGTGGACTCCATCCAGACGACCTACACGGATGACCTGGACGGCGCGCCCGGGAACGTGAGCCAGGTGCGGGAGTGCGCGGCCCGGCTCCAGCGGTTCGCCAAGCAGACGGGTGCGGCGGTCTTTCTCGTCGGCCACGTCACGAAGGGCGGCACGGTTGCCGGCCCGCGGACGCTGGAGCACATCGTCGACACGGTCCTCTACTTCGAAGGGAGCCGGTCGCTGGACCACCGCGTGCTGCGGGCCAACAAGAACCGGTTCGGCGGCGTGGACGAGATCGGCGTCTTCCGCATGACCGGGACGGGGCTGGAGGCGGTGGAGAGCCCGTCGGAGCTCTTCCTCGGCGAGCGGTCGGGGGGCGCGAGCGGCTCGGCCGTGGTCTCGACGCTGGAGGGCACCCGGCCGCTGCTCGTGGAGGTCCAGGCGCTGGTCTCCCGCTCCTCGTACGGCTCGCCCCAGCGGGTCACCACCGGGTTCGACCGGCAGCGCCTCGCGCTCCTCCTGGCGGTGCTCGAGAAGCGGGCGGGGCTCAGCTACGGCGACCAGGACGTCTTCCTGAACGCCGTGGGCGGCGTGCGGATCACGGAGCCGGCCTCCGATGCCGGCGTGGTGGCCGCACTGGCCACGGGGCTCCTGGATCGTACCACGGCCACGGACGCGGTCTTCGTGGGCGAGGTCGGGCTGGGAGGCGAGATCCGGAGCGCGGGCCAGATCGAGCGCCGGCTCTCCGAGGCCGAGCGCCTCGGGTTCCGGACCGCCTTTGTCCCCGCCCGGACCCGCGCGGTGGTCGACCTGGAGCTGGTGAAGGTGGCCACGGTGAGCGAGCTCCTGGAGGCGCTGTGAGGGCGGCCGTGGTGCTCCCGGCCGGCGGTGCCGGGCTCCGCATGGGGACGGGCGGGGTCCGCAAGCAGTACGCGGAGCTGGCCGGGGAGCCGATCCTCCGCCGGTCGATGGGGCCGTTCCTCGAGCGACGGGATGTGGAGTGGGTGGTCGCGGTGCTCCCGGCCGAGGACGTGGAGGACCCGCCGTTCCGGCTGCCGGACGGGGTGGTCGTGGTGGCCGGAGGGCCGGAGCGCGGGGATTCGGTACGCCACGGGCTGGATGCCGTGCCCGCGGCCGCGGACGTCGTCCTGATCCACGACGCCGCCCGCCCGCTCGTCTCCGGCGCGGTGATCGATCGCGTGCTCCGGGCCGTGGGACCAGACGTGGGCGCGGTCGCGGCCCTGCCCGTCGCCGACACGCTCAAAGAGGTCGCTGACGGGCGGATTACGCGGACCGTGGACCGCTCGACCCTCTGGCGGGCGCAGACGCCCCAGGGGTTTCCCCGACCCATGATCGTCGACGCCTACCGGCGGGCGGCCGAGGAGGGCGTCCGGGCGACGGATGACGCCGCGCTGGTCGAGCGCTTCGGCGGCCGGGTCGTGGTCGTGCAAGGCGATCCGCGGAACCTGAAGATCACGCGCCCCGAGGACCTCCGGCTGGCGGAGCTGCTCCTGGCGGAGGCCGGTAGATGACCGGCGGGCGCACGCCGGCCCCGGACGTACGCGTCGTCCGGATCGCACGCCGATGACCCGCCTGCTGCCGTACCGCTCGGCCGATGAGCGGAGGGCCGCCCACGGGGAGCTGGCGCGCCACCTGGCCGCCGGCGGGATCATCGCGTATCCCACGGAGACGGTCTACGGCCTCGGGTGCCGACTCGACGACGTCGCGTTGACGCGGCTCGCGGCGTTCAAGGGCGACCGTCCCTTCCTGCTCCTGATCCGGGGGCGCGGGGACGCGCTCGGCCTCCACTGGACCGAGGACGCCGACCGTCTGGCGGCCGCGTTCTGGCCGGGCCCGCTCACCCTGGCCCTGGCCGCCGAGCCGGAGGCCTATCCGCCGCAGGTGGTCGGCACCGGCGGGACGGTCGCCGTCCGGGTTTCGCCGCACCCCGCGATCCCGGACCTGCTGGAGGCGGCGGGCGGGCCCGTCACGTCCACCAGCGCGAACGCGCCGGGCGAGCCTCCGGCACGCGACGCGACGGCCGCGGCGCACGTGGCGGCCGCGGTGGCCGCCTTGGCAGCGGAGCGCCGGGGCGCCGAGGCCGGGGGAGGCGGGGATGAAGAGGACCGGACGGTCCTGGTCCTGGACGGGGGACGCTTGCCCCAGGCCCGACCGTCGACGATCGTTGGGTGCGGAGAACGGACCCGTGTGCTCCGCGAGGGGGCGCTCCCCGTTT
>JAWVYT010000103.1:0-7068 GCA_033722595.1 Longimicrobiales bacterium | reverse complement strand
CGCCCACGACGGGCAGCGGCATCGGCACGCCGTAGAGGTGTGCGAGGAAGACCACTGCGGCGCCCTGGAATAGGGCACTCCCCGCCCGGTTCAACGACGCACCCAGCGAGAGGACCAGGCTGCTCGTGGCGGCCGACAGCTCCAGCTCGTCCTCGGCGGACTCCAGCAGCACCGGCAGCGCCGCCATGGAGCTCGTAGCGCCGAACCCCACGATGGCGCCGGGAGCCGTGCCCCGTGCGAACCGTCGGGCCGGCATCCGCCCCATGAACACCACGGCTGGGAGGTACACGCCGCCCACCAGGACCACGAGCCCGATGATGACGGCGATCACGAAGACGGCCAGCGTCCCGAGGACCGCCGGGCCGCTGGTCGCCGCGACCGGCGCGGCCAGTCCGAAGACGCCCAGGGGCGCGACCCAGAGGATCCAGTGCACGAGCCGGATCAGCGCGGCACCGATGGCGTCCGCCAGCCCGATCAGGGGCTCCCTGCGGGTATCATCGAGCGTCGTGGCGGCCGCGCCGAGAAGGACGGTAAAGACGAGGAGCGGGAGCAGCCGACCCTCCGCCGCCGCCGCGATCGGGTTGGCGGGAACCAGTCCGACCAGCATCTCCACGAACCCGGGCACGTCCGGCGTCGCCGATGGATCGACGGCGGGTGGTGTGATCGGCGGTGCGAAGCCCACGGCCAGCGCCATGACGCCCATCCCGATCAGGATCCCGGGGACGGTGGTCAGCCAGAAGAAGGCGATGGCGCCGCCACCCAGCGGGCCGAGCTTCCCGGGGTCCCCGAGACGGGCTACGCCCTCGAAGACGGTGACCGCCACCAGTGGGATGACCACCATCCGGATGCCGTTCACGAACAGGTCGCCCAGCGGCGCGGACCCTGCCGCCACCGCGAGCAGCGGTGCCCAGCCGGTGAGTGCGCCGGCGGCCCCTACGGCGAGTCCGGCCACCAGACCGATGGCGATGGCTAGATTGCGCACGGCTCCTCCTCGACGACCGGCGGGGGCCTTCAGAGCTCGAGGACGAAGGTGAGGACGAGCTCGTCGTACCGCTCTTCCGCGGAGGTCGGCGCGCCGAAGACCCGGCCCCAGCGGTACTGGGCCATGAGCTGCAGGCTCCAGTAGCTCTTGGTGTATCGGTCCTCGACGGGGAAGCGCAGCCGGACCCCGAGTCCGGGGCCACCCTCCACGTACGAGCTCTCGGCGCCATCCACGCGCTGATGGTAGCCCGCGACCGTGGCGTGGGGCAGCAGCGTTGCGATCCCGGTGAGCGGGACCGCCGCGCCGGGCCTCGCCTGGGCGTAGAGGACGTAGCCGTCGGCCCCGCCGAAGAGGTACGCCGCGTCGCCGTAGAGCGAGGCGTACAGCGACGCACCTTCATCCACGGTCGGGTACGGCTGCCCCAGCAGCCGGGACAGCTGCAGCCGCGTCGCCCAGGTGTCGAGCCCGGCCGGACCCAGGGCGATCCAGCGCTCGAGGCCCAGCGCCGAGCCCGGCAGGAACGGGGGCCGGTAGCGCGCCCCGAGGTGACCCTGGAAGCTGTCGGAGTCGATCCGGACGCCATCGCCGAAGCTCCAGAACAGGCGGCCGAACACGTCGACATCCCGGCCCCACGAAGTGCGCTGCAGGAACGGTCGGTACCGGAGCTCGAGCCCCCCCTGGGACCCGATCCCCGCCTGGGTCACACCGCCCGCCACGGGCACGACTCCACCCTCGCCCCGGAGGCTGATGTACGCGCCGGCCGACAGCCGGTCGGTCAGGACGGCGACCTCCCGGCGCAGGGCGTCCAGGTCCACCGCCGTGTCCGCCGGGCCCTCGCGGGCCCGGTCGATGGAGCGACGGAACCACGCGGCGGCCGCGGAATCCGCTCCCACCCGGCGGTATGCGTACGCGACCTGCGCCGCCTGCTGCGCCGACCGCCGGACTTCGTACGCGGCCGCGAACGCGGTCGCCGCGTCGTCGTAACGGTCGACGAACTCGTACAGGAAGCCGAGTCGATTGAACCGGTACGCGCTGGGCTCCAGCTCCGCAGCCCGCTCCAGGACGTCCAGGATGGCCGCCGTGTCCTGCTGCTCGGCGTGGACCTCGGCCAGCAGGTCGAGTCGGGCCAAGTGCTGGTCCCGCTCCCAATCGGCCACTGGCGCTTCCTGCAGCACGTCAAGGGCGTCCTCGGCTTGCCCCAGGCGGAGCCGGAGCCGGGCCACCGCCAGCCTGGCCGCCGCGTCCTCCTGTACCTCGAGCGCCCGGGACAGCGCCTCCACGGCCGCGGAGTCGCTCCGGCCCAGCTCGAGGTACCCTGCCGATCGGAGCATGGCCGCCGAGTCCGCCGCTGTCGGGGCCGTGGCGGCCGCCTGTTCGTAACGGGCCACCGCCGCGGTCGTGTCGCCGGCCTCCGCGGCCAGCACCGCCAGATAACGGAAATCCTGATGGATCCGCTGCTCCTCGGGGATGGACCGGATCAACTCCCGGGCCGCGGCGCGGTCCCCCGCCTCGACCAGCGCCACCGCCGCTCGACGGGTGCCCTCGGCGACCGGGAGGGCCCCGCGGTCCGTCGCCGTCCGGTACGCCGCTGCGGCCTCCGACCAGGCCCGGGCGGCTGCATAGTGATCGGCGGCCCGGAGTGCCCATTCGCCCTCGCGCGCTTCGGGCTGACCGGGCCGCGCGTCGTGGAGCGCCATGAACCGGTCCCCGGCCTGGCCGTGCTCGCCCAGTCGCGCGTGCAGCTCCGCGAGCCGGCGCGTGGCGGTGGTCCACGCGGTCGACCCCGGCTCCTCGACCGCCGCGACGAGGCGGTAGAGCTCCATCGCATTCTGATGGCGTCCGGTCTCCTCGTACGCCGCGGCGAACGCGAGCCGAGACTCGGTCAGCTCCGAACGGTCCAGGGCCCCCCGGTCGCCGGGGATGGTGTCGGCGACGTCGGCCATCGGGCCGGCCTCAGCGAGCGTCTCGCGCAGCTCCGCCCGGACCGCGGGACCGGGGTCGGCGGCAAGCGCGCCCCTCAGCGCCGTCACCGCCTCGGCGTAGCGTCCTGCCTCCCGGTAGAGCCCGGCCGCACGACGGAGGTACCGGGCCCGATCCTCCGCGACCGAGCGCTCGGCGGCGGCCTCGAGATGCGTCGCGGCCGAACCCGGACGACCCGCCGACCGGTGCAGCCGGCCTGCCCGGACATGGAGGGCCACCGCCCGATCCTGCGGCGCGACCCGGATCAGCGCCTCGATCTGCTCCGCCGCGTCCCCGGGACGGCCCGCCCGCTCGTGGGCCGTGGCCAGCCGGTCCAGCACGTCGATTCGCTCGGCGGCCGGGATGCCCACGGAGGCCAGGATCGCCTCCAGATGCTCGGCGGCCAGGTCGTAGTCCCCGGCTTCGACGGCGGCCCGGGCGGCCTCGCTGCGGATCTCCACATCCCCGGGCGCCAGCTCCGTCGCCTCGGCCAGTGCTCGGCTCGCGTCGGCAGGTCGACCGCGCGCTGCCGCCACCCGGGCCCTCCCCCGGAGCGCCCGTACCCGGTCCGCGCGGTCCAGCGGCAGCTCGAGGGCCGTCGCATAGGCCTCCGCCGCGTTCTCCCACTCGCCCCGGGCCTCCATCCGCCCGGCCTGCAGCAGCGAGAGGCCGGCCGCCTCGGCCAGTGCGTCCGCCCGGTCCTGTGGCCGGATCGTCGGCGCCCGGCCGGCAGCCGTCAGGTCACGGACCGCGGCCCTCAGCTCGCCGAGGTCGGCCCAGGCACGGCCCCGTGCCAGGAGCGCTGGAACGTACTCGGGCTCGACCTCGAGGAGTCGATCGGCCTGCTCGACCACCCGCGCGGGCCGATCGAGGGCCGTCAACAGGTTCAGGTAGTAGGCCCGAACGCGGAGGTCGTCGGGGTGCAGCTTCAGGTACCCCTCGACCTCGTCCGCCGCCGCCTCGATCCGGCCCTCGGCCTGCAGCTCGAAGGCCCGGTCCACGGCCGCGTACTGGCGGAAGGCCCCTAAACCCGCGAACCAGCCGACCGGCTCGTCCTCCAGCTGCCGGATGTAAGGGTCCTCGAAGTCGGCCGTCTCGATCCTGGAGCAGCCAGGCACGAGGAGCAGGACGCCCAGCATGAGGACGGGGCTCCAGCCGGCGAGGTGGGCTGAGGAACTGCGCAGCCGCTTCATGCCGCCCTCTCCAGCGTGTCCCGATCGATCACGCCCATGTCCACCAGCACGTCGCCCAGCCGCCGGAACTCCGTCTGCTGCCGGTCCAGCGCCGCCTCCAGAGCGTCCCGGGAGATGTGCCCCTTGTCCACCAGGAACTCCCCGAGCGGCGTATCCGGCGACTCCTCCTGATACGCCTCGATAGCCGCGTCCAGCTCGTCCCGGCTCAGGGCCCCTGCGGAGACCAGGATCTGACCCACCGACGCGTACGACCGCCGCTGCCGTCGGAGCGCCTCCTCCAGCTGCGCCTCGGTGATGAGCCCCATGGCCAGCAGCCGGTCGCCGAGAGAGCGCGCCTCGGCTTCCCCATCCTCCAGTCGGGCATACCCCCGCCGGATGGCGAAGGCCACGTCGCTCCGGGCGCAGAGCACGACGTTCACCCGCGTATCCAGCGCATCCTCCAGCTCATCGACGTCCTCCCGTGACGGGATCCGGGACATCCCCAACTGGAGGTTGCCGTGCGGGTCCCGGCCGAGCGGGAACGCCGTGTGCCGGACCGCGAGCCGTCGCGGGAAGCTCAGCAGCACGTCCATGGGCGTCTCGTACGGGTCGATCTCCGCGGTGGAGACGTTGAACTGGATCCCGAGGGCGTGGACGAGGTCGTCCTCTTCCACGTACCCCTTCTCCAGCAGGATCTCACCGACCGGGCGACCGTCGACGGCCTGTTCACGGAGCGCTTCCTCGAGCTGCGCGTCCGTGACGAACTTCCGCTCCAGCAGCAGGTCGCCCAGCAGCCGCCGGAAGGTCCGCAGCTCCTCTTCCAGCGGGTAGCTGTGGTCGGTCGCGTCCCACGCCACCGGCTCGCCGCTGACCAGGTGCCGCGCCCAGATCCACACGGCGCGACTCGCGGCCGCGAAGTTCACGATGTTCGCCCACACCAGCCGCACCGGTACGAGGATCGCCTGCCGCCAGCCGTAGACGCGGTTCACGAAGTACATCCGCACCACGACCCGCCAGACCATGAAGAAGGTGACGAGGATCAATCCGTACCAGAACAGGCTCCCGGGTTCGATCAGCGGCGGATACCGGTGGCCGGGGCCGAGGGCGGACCAGAGCAGGACGACGATGTACCCGATCACCACCAGGTAGGCCAGCACATTCGCGATCGCGGTCACGAGGCCCTTCCGGTCCCGGAACAGCATGTAGTCGTGACGGAGCACGCCGCGCCACCCTACGGTGTTCCACCCCTGCAGGACGATCCCCACGGTCCACCGCGACTTCTGGCGAACGGCTTCCCAGAACCGGGCCGGGAACCGCTCCCGGGTGGCGATCAGCTCCTCGTGCACCTCCTTCTTGAGCCGGCCGGTCGCCGTTCGCCGGGTCCGTACCCGCTTAAGCGCCTGCTTCACGAAGATCGCCTTCAGCCCCAGCCGGCTGAGGCGGATGCCGAAGTCGTAGTCCTCGGTGACCGTCTCGGTGTTGAAGAGCTCGCCCTCACCCTCCTTCTGGATCCGGCGGAGCGCGTTCCGGCTGAACGCACACCCGGTGCCCGCGCTGGGCATGTCGCCGCTGAGGAACTCCCGGGCCACCAGCTCCTTCTGATGGTTCTCCGCGAAATCGTCGATGTAGTGCCCGGCCGTCAGGTTCCACCACGGGACCTCCAGCGGGAAGACCGGAAGCTGGACCATGTCCTTCCGCGGGATGAGATAGTTGAACAGGCGCAGGGAGAGCGGGTGGACGATGTCCTCCGCGTCGTGCATCACGTAGACGTCGAACTCGGTCCCCGTCTCTCTCTCGTGATCACGGATCCCGTGGTAGATCCAGTTGAGGCAGTCGGCCTTGGACGTCGGGCCGGGGTTCGGACACACGGTGAGGTGCACGTTGTCGGCACGCTCCCGCACCCGCTCCACCTCGTCGGCCGTGGCCTCGTCGTTCGGGTAGGTGCCCACGAAGATGTGGTACCAGCCGTAGTCCAGCGTGGCGAGCGTGTTCTCGAGCATCCGCCCGATCACGGCGGACTCCTGCCACGCGGGGACCATGATGGCGATCGGCTTCTCCCGGGCCCGCTCGAGCTCCTGCTCCTCCAGCGGTTTGTGCCGGCGTCTGACCGTGAACCGTCGGATCACAGACCGGCCGAAATAGTAGATATCGATGATGAAGTCATCGATACCGCTGATCACGAAGATCGGCAGGAGCACCGCCAGGAGGGCGGAGATCCCGACCAGAATCGAGGGTATGATATACTCGCTCAAAGCCTCACGACCGGTGCGGCGTGCGTGTCCAGTTTCGTTCGGTCGTGGCTTCCCCAGACCACCGGCGTCCGACCGCGCCATGGGCGCGATCCGGTCGCGTCACGACCAAGATAGCGTTCGCGGCCCGGGACTCAACAACCCGCTGGGTCGCATCCGACGGCGGGGCGTGGAACCGGCCGCGCGCGCGAGGGATCGGCTGCAATCCCGGTGCCTGTTTCGCCCGCCCGGAGCCCGCGGCCCGGCGACGCTGGCTGGACGTTGGACGGACCCAACACCCGATGGGACGATCCGCCAGGATTCCAGCGCCGATCCGACGGGCTTTACGGGGCGCCGGCCACCTCCAGGAAGCTCAGCGGGTCGACCGTTATGCCCCCGTACCGGACGATCCAGTGGAGGTGCGGGCCCGTCACGCGACCGGTGGCCCCGACCCGCCCGATCACCTCGCCGGCCTCGACGGTATCACCCTCGGCCACGAGCTGCTCGCTCAGGTGGAGGTACGCCGTCACCAGGCCGGCGCCGTGGTTCAGGTAGACCACGTTGCCGCCCAGGTGGAACGCATCCACCAGCGCGACCACGCCCCGTGCGGCGGCACGGACGGGTGCGCCCTCCGGACCGGCGAAGTCCGTGCCCATGTGCCGGCTCGTGACCCGACCGTTGAACTGGCGGCCATCGCCGAACCCGCTGGTGACGCGCGTGTCCCGGG
>JAWVYT010000102.1:0-7069 GCA_033722595.1 Longimicrobiales bacterium | reverse complement strand
GAGCGGGTCGTCGTGGAACGGCGCCCCCAGCGTCGGGTCGCCGCCGCCGCGCACGACCAGGCTGTCCGCTCGGCCGAGCTCGTCGACGGAGGCGCGGGCCACCGTCCGGAATCGGTAGTCGGGCCCGAGCAGGTCGAGCGCCGCCGCGGCCGTCACCAGCTTCATGGTGGACGCGGCGGTGAACAGGCGGTCCGCGTTGTGGAGGAGCAGCGGCCGGCCGGTGGCCAGGTCGTGGACCGCCACCCCCCAGTGAGCGCGGCTCAGCGGGGGCGTCCGGAGGATCGAGTCGAGGACGGCCGCGGGCGTGGAGCGGCCCGTGTCGCGCGCCGCGTCGCGGGCCGGTGCCGGCACGGGGCCCTGGGCGGCGAGCGTCGGGCTCGGCGGCGCGCACGCGGCGACCGTCAGAAACAGCCAGGCGGCGGACGCGGTGCGGCGCCCCGGCGTGCGGACGGGAGGAGCCGATCTCATGCCGACAAGGTGGCGGGAGCCGGGCGGCCCGTAAAGTCGCCACCGCCACGCGACGATACTATGGGCGGAATCCCGGAAGGAGAGCGCTCCATGGATACACAGGACGGACTGGTGATGGTGGTGGACGACGAGGCCTCGGTCCGCCAGATCGCGGCCAGCGTGCTCCGCCGGTGCGGCTACGAGGTCCTGTCGGCCCCGGATGCGCCGTCGGCGCTGGAGCAGCTCGCCGAGCATCCGCGTCCCCTCGAGCTGCTGTTGACCGATGTCGTCCTGCCGGGCACCCGCGGCGACGAGCTCGCCCGGACGCTCCGGTCGAAGCACCCCGCGCTCCGGGTGGTGTTCATGTCCGGATACGAGGAGGACGAGCTGTCGGAGATGGGGGTTACGGAGGTAGGGAACGCCTACCTCACGAAGCCGTTCACCACCGAGGTCTTGATGCTGATGGTCCAGGGCGCGATGGCCTGAGGTCGCGGGGGCTGGCCCCCGTCCCGTGGCCGGCTCTACCTTGCCGGCATGACCCGTGACATGGAGCCCGCCGAGCTGAGGCAGCACGGGCGGGCCGTGATCGACCGCATCGCCGACTACCTGGCGCACCCGGAGGCCGTGGAGGTCCTGCCCAGTCTCCGGCCCGGGGACGTCCGGGACCGCCTGCCGGCCGAGCCGCCGGAGGAGCCGGAGCCGTTCGACCGGATCCTCGAGGACTACGACCGGCTCATCGTCCCGAACACCACCCACTGGAACCACCCGGGCTTCTTCGCCTACTTCGGGATCACCGCGTCGGGTCCCGGCATCCTCGGGGAGGCGCTCACCGCAGCGCTGAACGTGAACGCCATGCTCTGGAAGAGCGGGCCCGCCCAGACAGAGCTGGAGGAGGTCACGCTCGGGTGGCTCCGGCAGATGCTGGGGCTGCCGGACACGTTCCACGGCGTGATCAACGACACCGCGTCGTCGAGCACGCTCTACGCGCTGGCCGCCGCCCGGGAGGCCGCCGGGCTCGACGTCCGCCGTCGCGGGCTCGCGGGCCGGGGCGAGGTGCGGCCCATGCGCGTCTACTGCTCGGAGGAGGCGCACTCCAGCGTGGACAAGGCGGTCATCACCCTCGGGCTGGGCGCCGAGAACGTCGTGCGCGTGGCCACGGACGACGGGTTCCGGATGGACCCCGCGGCGCTGGAGCAGGCCGTCCGTCAGGACCGCGCCCGAGGGTATCGACCCGTGGCGGTGGTCGCCACCGTGGGGACCACGGGCGTGACGGCCGTGGACCCCGTTCCCGCCATCGCGGACCTCTGCGAGCGGGAGTCGATCTGGCTCCACGTGGATGGGGCGTACGGCGGGACCGCGGCGGTGGTCCCCGAGCTCCGACACGTGATGGCCGGCGTGGAGCGGGCCGACTCGGTGGTGGTGAACCCGCACAAGTGGCTGTTCGTGCCCATCGACTGCTCCGCGGCGTACACCCGGCACCCGGATGTGCTGCGGCGGGCGTTCAGCCTCACGCCGGAGTACCTCGAGACCGGAGAGACCGAGGCGACCAACCTCATGGACTACGGGGTTTCCCTCGGCCGGCGCTTCCGGTCGCTCAAGCTCTGGTTCGTGCTCCGCTACTTCGGCCGGGCCGGGATCGCCGAGGCCCTCCGCGAGCACTGCCGGCTCGCCCGTCGCTTCGCCGGATGGGTGGACGACGCGCCCGATGCCGAGCGGCTGGCGCCCGTCCCGCTCTCCGTCGTGGCCTTCCGGTTCCGTCCGCCCGACGTCGAGGACGACGCGCTGGACGCGCTGAACGCCGGGATCCTCGACCGGGTGAACGCATCCGGAGAGGTCTTCCTCTCTCATACCCGGGTGCACGGCCGGTACGCCCTTCGCCTGGCGGTCGGGAACCTCCGGACCACCGAGGCCCACGTGCGCAGGGCCTGGGAGCTCCTGCGGGCGGCCGCGCTAGACGAGCGTGACCGCTGACTCCGTCATGGCGTCGAGATAGTCCTCGTCGACCCGGACGCCGATCCCCGGGCCTCCGGGGACCGTCACGGTGCCATCATCGTTCAGCGTGAACGGTGGGTCCACCACGTCGCGCTCCCAGTACCGGCCGCTCGCCGACGTGTCGCCCGGGAGGCGCATGTTCGGCAGGCTCGCCAGCGCCACGTTGTGGGCCCGGCCGATCCCGGACTCCAGCATGCCACCGCACCACACGGGCACCCCCGCATCGGCGCACAGGTCGTGGACGGCGAGGGACGGCCCGTGCCCGGCCAGACGGCCCGGCTTGATGTTGACGACCCGGGCCGCGCCCAGCTCCAGCGCGTCCCGGCATCGGGTCGGGGTGGTGATGGTCTCGTCCAGACACACAGGGGTCTCGATGGAGTCTTGCAGCCGGGCGTGGAGGAGGAGCGCGTCTCCGGCGAACGGCTGCTCGATGTACTCGAGGTCGTAGGCGTCCAGCGCGCGGACCCGGTCGAGGTCCCGGGCGGTGTAGGCGGCGTTGGCGTCGACGCTCAGCGCGGCGTCGGGGAACCGGGTCCGGACCGCGTCGACCACCGCGGTATCCCTGCCCGGTGCGATCTTGAGCTTGACCCGCAAATACCCCTGCTCGAGGAACGTCGCGACCCGGTCCATCAGCGACTCCGTGTCCTCATGGATCCCGATGCTGACGCCGGCCGGCACCGCCGCCCGGACCCCGCCGAGGGCGCTCGCCAGGGACCGGTCGGCTGCGCGGGCGAAGGCGTCCCACGCCGCCATCTCGAGCGCGGCCTTCGCCATGTTGTGGCCACGCGCGGCCCGGTCCATGACACGGCCCATCGCCGCCGCGTCCGCGAGGGATCGACCCACCACGGCCGGCGCGAGGTGCTCCCGGATCACGTGCCGGGCGGTGTCCACCGTCTCGGCGGAATAGAACGGCGCCTCTCCGGCCACGCACTCGCCGAGCCCTTCCGCGCCGTCGAACTCGAGTCGGGTCAGAAGGATGCGCCGCTGGAGCGTGGTCCCGGAAGAGATCGTGAACGGCTCGCGGAGCCGGAGCCGGATCACCCGGAGGTGGATCGCGTCCAGCCGCATCACCCGACCGGGTCGAAGCCGCGAACCGCGACGTAATGGGCCACCCCGGCCTGGCCGCCGCTCCCCCGCTGGAGGTCCAGGGCGGTGTAGCCGGCGTCGAAGGCCCACTCGAACGCGGCCCGGACGTTCGCGCGCCAGGCCAGGCCAGCGTCCGGATCGGAGCGCTTCAGCGCCTGGATATCGCCCGGGATGGCGATCCGTACCGCGGACGAATCGGGCTCGATCAGGCCAGTGCCCGGCCGGCGGGGATCCCCGGGCCCGACCGGGTTCACTACCGGCAGCGTGCCTCGCCGTGACGGTGCGACCGGCCCCGCGGCGCTCGGGGCGTGGCTGGCACGCCCCTCGACGGGGGCCCGCCGCGCTTCCCCGGCGGCCACCCGCTCGCTCACGCGATCGGATGCGATGGGCCACCGGACGACCAGCCGGTCCGTCCCGATGCCGGCGTGGAGCGGGGACTCGGACCGGCCGTACAGGTCGCGCCGGTACTCGTACGCGATCGCGCCCAGTCGTCTCAGGTTGAGGTGCGCGTTTCGGGCCTCGAGCGGGTCGAAGGTCCAGCGAGCGGTCTCCACGCCCCGGTCGAGCAGGAGCTCGCGCTGGTGCAGCTTGAGCCGGAACCCGATGCCCCGGCCGCGCCAGCCTTCCTCGACCGCCAGCATGTCCGACCAGTGGACCGGCCGCCCGTCCCGGATCCCCGTCACGCCGAAGACGAAGCCGATCAGCCGGTCGCCGTCGAACGCGCCGCTCGCCACGCCGCCCGTCTCCTGCACGATCATCAGGATCGAGGCCGGGACACGATCGGCGAAGCCCGGGCCCCAGACGCGATCTTGGAGTGCCACGCACGCCTCGCGCTCGGCCAGGCCTCGGAGTGGCCGGATCACGACGCCGGTCATGGCCTCACAGGACCTCCAGCAGCCGGTGGTACAGCGCGGCACGGCGACCCAGGTCGGCCACCTCCACGTGCTCGTCGGCCGCATGGGCGCCGTGCCCCACCGGTCCGATGCCGTCCAGCGTGGGCACGCCGATCCCGGCCGTCAGCGACCCGTCGCTCGCGCCCCCCGAAAGCCCCTCGCCCAGCGGCCAC
Organism: Longimicrobiales bacterium; assembly: GCA_033722595.1. Lineage (GTDB taxonomy): Bacteria > Gemmatimonadota > Gemmatimonadetes > Longimicrobiales > RSA9 > JAWVYT01. Next base: position 2,478 of record JAWVYT010000102.1, on the reverse strand, counting down.
CCGGCCTCGGCCGCCAGCTCACGGGCACGCTCGTATAGCGCCGCGATACCGGGGGTACGCTCCATCGGCGGGCGGTTGATCCCGCCCTCGAGCTCCAGCCGGGCCCCGGGGAGGACCGGCTCGAGCGACCGCATCGCGGCCTCGATTCGCTCCGCCTCCGCCCGCCCGGTGAACCGGACATCGATGACCGCCCAGGCCCGGGCGGGCACGACGTTGGAGGCCGTCCCCCCGGCCGTCTCGTCCACGCTGACCGTGGTACCCGCCCCGGGGTCCGCCAGCGCCGTGATGGACAGGACCTGGTGCGCCAGCTCCACCACGGCGTTGACCCCCTCATCGGGTGCGAGCCCCGCGTGCGATGCCTGGCCGTGGGCCGTGAGGCGGTACCATGACACGCCCTTCCGCCGGGTCTTCGCGCTGCCATCCGGGAACGGCGGCTCCGGGACGAGGACAGCGTCAGCGGCCCGGGCAAGCTCCTCGATCAGCCCGCGCGAGGTCTCCGACCCGGTCTCCTCGTCGCAGGTCGCGACCACGAGGACCGGCCGGCGGGGCGTGCGGCCCGCGGCGTGGAGCCGGGCCAGCGCCTCCAGCACGCACGCCCAGCCGCCCTTCATGTCGAAGGTGCCGGGACCGTACGCTCGCCCGTCCTCCACCCGGAAGACGGGATCGAACGAGCCCACCGCGTGCACGGTGTCGAGGTGCCCGAGGATCATCACTGGTTGGAGCGTCGGATCCCCGCCGGGCAGCCGACCGATGACGTGCTCGCCGACGCCCGGGGCGTCCCGGGTCTCCACCTTCGCGCCCAGCCCCACGAGCTCGGCCGAGAAGTCGGCGGCGATGGCCCGGAGCCGGACCTCGTCATCGGACGGGGACTCCAGGGTGACCAGCCGCCGGAGCCGGCGCAGGGCCCCCTCCCGGAGCTCTCCGGGGTCAGCGGCGTGGTCGAACGTCGGCTCGGACATGCGTCACGCTCCGGCGTCCGTGAGCTCCCACCCGCGACCGATCCGCCGCGCGCGGCCCTGCCCCTGGAGGTACTCGAGGTAGGCCTTCAGCGCGGCCGTCGCGGCGCGCTCCAGCTCGGGGGCCAGATCGTTGCCGTAGACGGCTTCGCGGAGCGCGTCGTAGTCGCGGGCGCCGCCACGGAGCGCCGCCACCACCTGCTCGAGCCGGTCCTCCCGGTGGCGAAGGTACCGGTCGATGGCGGCGTCGGGGTCCTCGAAGGGTAGGCCGTGGGCCGGGTAGAGGGTTCGCGGCCGGAGCGCCCGGACTCTTTCGAGGGAGTCCAGGTACGGCCCGAGACGGCCTTCCGGCGGGGCGACGAGCGCCGTATTCTCGCCCCCCATCATGAGATCGCCGCAGAAGACGGCCTCCTCCTCCGGCCAGTGGAAGGCCAGGTGGTCGCGGGTGTGTCCGGGGGTGGGAACGGCCACGAGCGCGCCGGCATCCGTCCCTACCGCGTCGCCGGGGCGAATGCTCCCGTTCGCGAGCCGGCGGACCGGCGCGTCGTGCCGCTCGGCCAGGGCGCCCGCCCCGCCCACGTGATCCGGATGGCCGTGCGTGACCAGCACGGCAACGAGAACGCTATCGCCGAGGGTTTCGGCGATGGCGTCCAGGTGGCCCGGGTCGTCGGAGCCGGGGTCGATGACGGCGACCCGGCTCTCGCCGACGAGGTACGTCCGCGTGCCGTCCAGCGTCAGCGGCGACGCGTTGGGCGCGAGGACGGTCGCGAGCACGACGGGCTCAGGCCGCGTGGCGCTCCGCCATGAGGACCTCGGCCAGCTTGTCGGCCACGGACTGCACCGCTTCCTCGTCCTCCCCGGTGAACACACCCTTCTCGTGGCTGTCGATATCGATCTGGCCCAGGATCTCGTCGCCGGCCCGGATCAGCACGACCATCTCCGACTTCACCTTGGGGCTGCACGCCAGGTAGTTCTCCACCTCGGAGACGTCCTGGACGATCTGGTTCTCCTTCTCGGCGACGGCCGTCCCACACACGCCCTCGCCCACCTCGATCTCGGCGTGCTCCGTCGGCTCGCCCACGTAATTGTGCAGCCAGAGCTTGTCCTCGTTGTCGCGCATCAGGTAGATGCCGACCCAGTCGAACCGGTCGTCCGCCTCCTCCAGCGTGCGGACGGCCTTCCTCAGGATCGGGTCCGGCAGATAGCCGTTCTCCCGCATCCCCTGCATCTCCTTCACCAGCGTGCTCGTATCCATTACCTCAGGTCTCCTCCACGATAGGGTTGTGCGACGTCTGCCACGTCAGCAGCTCTCGCCAGAGCCGGCGCCGCTCCTGCGGGTCCGACTCCGCGTACAATGCTTCGATCGTCTCGTTCACCGCGTCCTCACGGTACAGCCAAAGGTGGTACTGGGGAACCACGACCTTCTTCCCGTGGACCCACTCGGCCACGTTCTCCACTCGCTGCATCCGGTGCCGGATCCCGTACCGTTCGGCCTGCTTCTCCACCATCCCGCGGTACTTTT
>JAWVYT010000101.1:0-7102 GCA_033722595.1 Longimicrobiales bacterium | reverse complement strand
TCCAGCGCCGCTCTCCGGGCCGGCCCCTCGTCGATGAGGGGCAGGAGTGCCTGGGCCAGCGCGCGGGGCTCAGCGTCATCCTGAAGCAGCTCTGGCGCGACTCTCCGGCCCGCCACCAGGTTCGCCAGCCCGATGTGCTCCACGTCCACCAGCCGCTGCGCCAGCCAGAACGTCAGCGGGTGCGTGCGGTACGCGATGACCATGGGGACACCCGCCAGAGCCGTTTCCAGCGTGGTCGTGCCCGACTTGACCAGGGCCGCGTGGGCGTGGGCGAGGAGGGAGTGCCCGTCATCGGTCAGTGGGAAGGGCGCCGCCTCGTACGCGGCCGCTGGGACGTCCGTGGACCGGGCCACCACCGGTTGCATGTGCCAGCGGGCTGCCACGACCCGCTCGGCCGCCGCGCAGAAGGGCTCCAGGTGGCGCTCCACCTCCTGGGTCCGGGAGCCGGGAAACAGCGCGAGGATCCGGCGCTCGGGGTCGAGGCCCAGCTCCTGACAGAAGGTCTCCCTGGGCCGCACGCTCTCGTCGCGGTCCGTGAGGGGGTGTCCGACGAAATGGACGTCGGCGCCGTACTCGGCGAACACGTCCTCCTCGAACGGCAGGATCACGGCCAGCCGATCGGCCACGGAGGCCATGCGGGCCGCCCGGCTCCGGTGCCACGCCCAGACCTGAGGCGCGATGTAGTAGAGCACGGGGATCCCCTGCTTCTTGGCGCGTGCCGCGAGGCGGAGGTTGAACCCCGGGTAGTCGATGGGGATGACGAGCTCCACGCCCTCGTCGCGGATCGTGCGTACGGCCTTCCGCATCAGGCCGACGAAGAACGGCAGGTGCTTGACGACCTCGGCGAACCCCATGACGGCGAGCCGGTCGAAGGCGGCGACGGTCTCCACGCCCTCGGCCTGCATCCGGGGTCCGGCGAGGCCGATGAGTCGGGCGTGGGGCCAGCGTCGGCGGAGCGCCCGGGCCACCGCTGCGCCGTGGAGGTCACCGGAGGGCTCGCCGGCGGACAGGAAGACCGTGGGTCCGCCGGCCATCAGATCAGGGTGGACAGATACCAGATGGCGAGGAGCACGAGGATCAGCCCCGCCAGGAGCCGGCGCAGGCGCGGGGGCCGGAACGGCCCCATCGACTGCTCCTTACGCTCGCGCCGTATTCGTATCAGCGACATGGCGTTCGATCCGTTCCACGATCTCCAGCGCCACGCCCAGCGCGCGGCGTCCGTCCTCTCCAGACACCACGACCGGCGCGTCGTTCCGGATCGCGGCCACGAAGGCATCGAGCTCGCTGCGGAGCGGCTCCTGCTCGTCGCCCGTCAGCTCGATGCGCTCCACGAGCCCCAACAAGCTGCCCGCGTCGATATGGCGACCGGGCTCCAGCTCCACGCCGTCCTTGAGCCGCAGGAACTCCCCCCGTCCCGCGGCCAGGTCCAGGCTCAGGTACCCGGACGGCTGGAAGAACCGGAACTTGCGCAGCCGCTCCATGGACACCCGGCTGGCCGTGAGGTTGGCCACGGCGCCGCCCTCGAACTCGAGCCGCGCGTTGGCGATGTCGGGTCGGGGCGTCAGGACCGGGATCCCGGCCGCGGCGATCGCCGTCACCGGCCGGCGGGCGAGGCTGAGCACCAAGTCCAGGTCGTGGATCATCAGGTCGAGGACCACGGCCACGTCGGTGCCCCTGGGCCCGAACGGCGCGAGGCGGTGCGACTCCACGAAGAGCAGCTCCTCCAGGTACGGCTCCGCGGCCCGGATCGCGGCGTTGAAGCGTTCCACGTGGCCGACTTGGACCACCGCGCCCTCGGTGTTGGCCGACAGGATGGCGTCGGCGGCCTCCAGCGACGGCGCGATCGGCTTCTCGATGAGCGTGTGGATGCCGCGGCGCAGCGCCTCCACGGCCACGGCCTCGTGGGACTCGGTGGGGACGGCGATGACCACGGCGTCGGCGGCGTCGAGCAGCCCGTGGAGCTCCGTGTGAGCCTCCACCTCCAGCTCCCGTGCGACCTCCTCCAGCCGCTGGGCGTCGATGTCGTGGATCCCGGCGAACTCGGTATCGGGCAGCTCCCGGGCGATCCGGGCGTGGTGGAACCCCAGGCTCCCCACCCCGACGACGCCGATGCGTAGTGGTGACATGGTCCGCTTAGAGGGAGATCCCTCGCTCGCTCTCCTCGATGAACGTGAGGAACGTATCGATCTCCGGTCGGTCGTCGAGCTCCTCCCGTGCGCGTGCCACGGCCTGGGAGACGTTCATGTCCGACAGGAAGAGCAGTCGGTATGCCTGCTTCAGCGACCGGCGCGTCGCGTCGTCGAAGCCCCGCCGCCGGAGCCCGACGGAGTTGAGCCCCGCCATCTCCAGCGGGTTGCCGGCCGCCCGCACGTACGGCACCACGTCCTTGGCCACCCGGGACGCGCCGCCCACGAAGGCGTGCGTCCCGATCCGGACGAACTGGTGGATCGGGGTCAGGCCGCCGACGATGGCCCAGTCGCCGATCTCGACGTGGCCGCCCATGTTCACGGAGTTGGAGAGGATCACGTGGTCGCCGAGGATGCAGTCGTGAGCCACGTGGACGTACGCCATCAGCAGGCAGTCGCTGCCGACCACGGTCCGCCCCGCCGCCCGGGTCCCGCGGTTCAGCGTGGCGTACTCCCGGATCACGGTCCGGTCGCCGACATGGAGTCGCGTGCGCTCCCCTTCGAACTTCAGGTCCTGGGGATCGGTGCCCAGCACGGCGCCGTGGTGGATCGTGCACTCCTCGCCGAGCGTGGTATCCCGCTCGATGAGGACGTTGGAGCCGATCCGCGTGCCCGCGCCCACCACCACGCCCGGACCCACGATGGCGCCCGGCCCGACGGACACATCCGCGCCCAGCTCCGCGTCTTCGTGGACCATGGCGGACCCGTGTACGCCCTCCCACAGTGTCTGGTCGACGTCCACCGTGCGCTCTTCCATCACCGGTCCACGATCCGGGCCATGAGCTCGGCTTCCGCCGCCAGCTGGCCGTCCACGAACGCCTGCCCCTTCATGCGGCAGACGTGGCGCCGGAACTGGAGCATGTCGAGCTCGAACACCAGCTGATCGCCGGGGACCACCGGCCGACGCCACTTCACTTTGTCCATGGTCATGAAGTAGACGACCTTGTCCTCGGGGTTGTCGATCACGTCCATCAGGAGCAGCCCGCCCGCCTGAGCCATCCCTTCGATGACCAGGACCCCCGGCATGATCGGATGGCCGGGGTAGTGACCCTGGAAGAACGGCTCGTTGATGGTGACGTTCTTGATCCCGACGATCCGCTTCCCGGTCTCGAAGTCCACGATCCGGTCCACGAGCAGCATCGGGAATCGGTGCGGCAGGTACTCCATGATCTTCGTGATGTCGACCCGGCCCTCCGCGCCCCGACGGGCCGAGCCCCGGATCGCTTGGGCCAGCTCGAAGTTGCCGGCGTGGCTGGGCCGCTCCGCCACGATGTGCGCGCGGACCCGTCCGCCGAGCACGGCCAGGTCGCCCACCAGGTCCCCGATCTTGTGTCGCACGAACTCGTCGGGGAACCGCAGCTCCTGCTGCTCAAGGAGTCCCTCATCGTCCAGGACGATGGTGTTGTCCAGGCTCGCGCCCAGCGCGAGACCCTTCTCCTGCAGCGCGTCCTTGTCCCGCAGGAATCCGAAGGTCCGGGCCGGAGCGAGCTCGTCCGAGAACGTCTCGTCCACGTTGAACGACGCGAACTGACGGCGGATCATCGGGTGGTCGAACTCGATGGTGGCCGAGACCCGGAAGTCGTCCGCGGGAGCCGCGACGTAGTGGCCCCCGTTGGGGCCGTCCACGCTCAGCGGCTTCGACAGCTCCCAGATCCGGGCGGGGCGGTCCTGCTCGACCACCCCGACCCCGCCGAGCGCGTCCAGGAAGGGTCGGAAGCTGCCGTCGAGGATCGGGACCTCGGGACCCGACATCTCGACCACCACGTTGTCGATCTCGAGCGCCGCGATGGCGGACAGCAGGTGCTCGACGGTCCGGGCCTCCGCCGCGCCATCGGCCAGGGTCGTCCCCAGCTCGGTATCCGATACGCTGTCGAGCGACGCCCGGACCTCCGGCGTGCCGTCCAGGTCCACGCGCCGGAACCGGATCCCCGTGTCCGGGTCGGCGGGCACGAACCGCACGGTCGCGGGTTGACCCGTGTGAACACCGACTCCTTCCAGCTCGGTGGACTCGGCCAGTGTCTGCTGTGACTCGCTCATCCCTCGGTCTCGTCCCGTTCCAGCGCTCGCTCGATCCGCCGCAGCCGCTTCAGCAGCTCCGGCAGCTTGAACAGTCCGGCCTGGGCCCTCAGCGCCTCGCGGTGCGGTCGGGCCGGGTAGCCGCTCCAGGTCTCGCCGGCGGGGATGTCGCCGAACACGCCCGCCTGGGCGCCGACGGTCGCGCCGTCGCCGATCTCCACGTGGCCGTTGATCCCTACCTGCCCGCCCAGCGTCACGCCCTTCCCCACGGTGGTGCTCCCTGCGACCCCGACCTGCGCCACCACGATGGAGCCCGGGCCGATCACCGTGTTGTGCCCGATCTGGACCAGGTTGTCGATTTTCACATGGTCGCCGATCCGGGTTGTGCCGATGGAGCCCCGGTCGATGGTGACGTTCGCACCGATCTCCACGTGCTCCCCGATCACGCAGTCGCCGACTTGCGGGACCTTCTTCGGGACGCCCTCCACCTCCGCGAACCCGAAGCCATCGGCCCCGAGCCGGGCACCGGAGTGGACCACCGTATGCGCGCCGATCCGGGTCCGGGCGTAGACCGTGACGTGGGGATGAAGCAGCACGTCCGCCCCCACCTCGCAGCCGTTGCCGACAACGGTCAGCGCTCCCACGCGGGACCGGTCGCCGATCGATGCCCCCGCCCCGATCACGGCTCCCGGCCCCACGGTGACGTCATCCCCGATCACCGCCGCGTCGTCCACCACGGCCGTATCGTGGATCCCCGGCTCCGGGGGCGCCTCGGGATACAGCTCCGGCAGGACCACCGCCAGCGCCGCATGGACATCCTCCACTACGATCCGGGGCCGATCCCGCGGCGCTCGGTCCCGGAGATCCGAGGCCACGAGGAGCAGCCCCGCGCGCGAGGCCTCAACGTAGGGGAGGTACCGTTCCCGGGCAACGATGGAGAGCTGGTGCGGGCCCGCATGCTCGAGGGGAGCCGCCCCGGTGATCTCCGGGTCGGCTCCCCCCTCGAGCTCGACGTCCAGCCGTCGAGCGATGGTGGAGGCCTTCATCGGCCCCGGCTCCGCGAGAGTCCCGGTAGGGTCACGACCCCGGGTTCGTCGCCTGCAGCCGGGTAAGCACCTCGCCGGTGATGTCCAGCGCCGGGTCCGCGGCCACCACGCCGCCGGCGGCCACGTCGAGGACGTACTGGTAGCTGTTCTCAGCCCGAATCTCGTCGATCACCCGGTTGATCCGGTCCAGGGCGGGCCCGAGGATCCGGCTCTGGATGGCCGCGGCCCGCTGCTCCCACTGGGCGCCCTGCTGCTGCAGCTGCTGCTGCATCTGACCCAGCGCCTGCTGCCGCTCCTGCCGGCGCTCGGCCGTCATCATGCCCTGCTGCTGCTGGAACTCCTGCGCCGCAGCCTGGAGCTGGGCCTGGAGCGGGGCCAGCGCGCTGTCGGCCTGGGCCTCCAGCTGGGCCAGTTCCTGCTCGAGCTGCTGGCGGGCTGCCTGGAGGCTCGGGGCCTCCTGCCGCAGCCGCTCCGAGTCCAGGAAGACGATGGAGCCCTGCTGCTGGGCCATGGCTGCCGACGGCGCCATGAGCGCGAGCGCGAGCACCGCGAGGGTCGAACGAATCAGGAACTTCATGGTCGTATCACCTTTCATCAGCGAACGCCGGCGGCCTGCTGCCCGAACTTGAAGTGCAGCTGCCAGCCCGGCTCTGTCTTGTCGAAACCGTACGCGTAGTCGAGACCGATGGGTCCGAACGGCGTAACGAGCTGGACCCCGAACCCCGCGCCCCGGAACATCCGGGTCGGGTTTATATCCAGGGGATCCCTCCAGATGTTCCCCGCATCGCCGAACGCGGAGATCGAAACGTTGTCATTGAAGCGGATGGCGTACTGCGCCGTGACCTTCATATAGGCGTTCCCGAGCCGCTCGGAGAGGCGCACGCCCGCGGCCCGCTCGGGGATGTATCCGAGGGGGGTTATGGTCGTCTCGTCGTAGCCGCGCAGGCTCTGCCCGAACTGCACACCGCCCATCCAGAACCGCTCGAACGGGAAGTTCGACGCGTCGCCGAAGATCGCGCCGGCCTCCGCCTGGATGCCCAGCGCGGTCCGGACCGGCCGGACCCCGGGTTGGCCACCGCCGAACTCGCCGACGGGGGCCCACCACTGGCCCTGGAGCGTATACGTCTGGAAGTCGCCATCACCGCCCAGCACACCGCCGCTGAACTCGGCTCGGAGCTCCTGCCGGGTCCCCACCGTCGGGAAGACCGGGTTGTCGAGCGTGTTCCGCATCAGAGACAGCGAGAGCGAGCTCAGCAGCCCGGGCGGGAGGCTGAAGATATCGCCCTCGTCATCGCCGAAGTTCTCGTACTCGGTCCGCGAGAGCTGGTAGCCCACGAAGAAGCGGCTGAACCGCCGGTCGAACGGCACCGGGATCCCGAACCGCAGGGAGGCGCCCGTCCGACGGCGCTCGCCCTCCGGGAAGTTGAAGAACCGGTTCTCCTTGGTGCTGAAGAGCGAGACCGAGCCGCTGTAGCGCGTCCCCATGATGGCCGGGTCGCTGTAGCTGGCGGAGAAGTTGTTGTACCGCCGGCCGAACTCCCACCGGAGGTGCCCGTTCTTCGCCTGGCCGAACAGGTTCGGGTGATCGTAGCCCAGGAACCCGGCGATGCCGCCCCAGCCGCCGATGGTGGTGCCGAAGTTGATGGAGCCGGTCTGCTTCTCCTTCACCTCGAATGTGACGTTGATGTCGCCGTTCTCCATCTGCTCCATCTGCGGCGTGGGCATCGGGGACTCGAAGAAGCCGAGCCCCATGATCCCGCGATAGCTCTGGATCAGCAGCTGCTCGCTGTAGACGTCGCCCGGGAGGATGAAGATCCGGTCGCGGATCACGTCCTCGTGGGTGTACGTGTTCCC